>JASMTR010000046.1:0-5153 GCA_041694175.1 Bacteroidales bacterium | reverse complement strand
TATCATAGCTGAACGGTTTTGGCAATAAATTGAATGTTTAAATTTTCGTCGGCTATATCCATATAGCCGCTATTTGCTACATAGCTACTTTGTATCACCTGCCATTCTGGTGGCGTTAGATAATTTGCCTCTGCATTATCTATGTAAGCTTCACGATCTGCGCAACCGTTAACATCTTGCAGTAAATCTTGTAGGGTAGTCAATGTAAACTCCCCATTGAATTTAAGGTTTCGTAAATAATCTTTAATCACATCTTGCACAGGCGTGTTTTGTGTGCCGTCTATTCTTGCTCCATTTTCGTCCAGGATAAGTGGGTCATAAAAAAATCTGATGTTGAGCTTAAGCTGATCTGCTGGACCTGTAAATATTACTATTTTAGTTCCAGCGGGTTTGATATGTGCAAAATATTGCTCTAAATTACTCTTAACATCTTGTTCTACCGGTGTTAAACTTTCAGTACCTTCTGACGCCACTTTAATAAACAAGTTTTTTCTATTGTTAAGCTCTAATTCAATCACTGCAGCTCTGGCAATAGGTAAATTAGTAGTTTCGTCAACTTCGGTTTCATACTCATCATTATCATTAGGGAGTGTTTCTCCATGTCTGTATGATAAAGCCTTGTTGCGAAACCAAAGCAATGTATAGCGTTTTTGGGCCTTTATTTTTTCGTCAGTTTCTTTTTGATAAGTGCTGAAGAATTCATATTGTAACCAAATAACAAATGCCGTAGCATAAGCCCAAAGATTGAATATAGCGGCTTTTGAGGTTGATGTTAAGCCTGACAGCGCATCTTGGTTTTGTGCTTCGTTTATTATTTGATTTTTTATGTCGTTGATTGTCATATATTAATTTTTATCTATCGCTGATTCTTACAGATTGTTGAACCTCTAATCCATCAAGTTTTAAAAACAAACCTTCAGTCAATTCTGAAATACCATCATCAATCGCTGTTATAGGCAATGTAGCTGTGTTGTTTTGAACAATAAAAACACCATTTAGTGGTGCGTCTATGTCGGAAGCCTGCACTCCTGTTATGGTGAAAGGTATTTCTACACCGTCTTGTATGCCTGTTGTGTCTAGCGTGAAAACAACAGTTTCACCCTCTAGCATTGTTTCCTTATCTGCTGTCAAAGTATAAGTCGGTGTGCCTTTACTAATATCTTCAATATCTACAGATAAACTCACTCCTAAGCCATCAAGTGTCATGACAAGAGTTTCTTGGTTTTCAAGAAAATTATCAAGTGCTAAGATGGCTGTGATTGAATCTGTATTTGAGTTAACTGTAAAATTACCAGCTAGAGGAATGTCTATATCAGTTGATTGTATTCCCGTTATTGTGTAAGGCACAGTAGTTCCATCAGCTACGTTTTGCGTATTAAGTGTAAAAACAACGGTATCGCCTTCTGAAACTTGCGTAGAAGCAACAGAAAGATTGTAAACAGGCTGATTGTTTACTTTTTGCTCTTCCATTAATACTTTATACCTTGGGTTCATTTTTAAAAATTTGTTTGTTTAAATTCCCACTCAATGCTTAAATCTCCACGTACGTATATACCTAAATCCATACTTTCATTATCCACCCAATTAGAACCTGCACTTTTGCGACCTACTAAACTATTGTCTATTTTAATAAGGTCAGGGTTTCCGCTAGTATTTGTTTTAATTCTGATAATAGCGAAACCTCCTGCAATTTTATCTCGAGTGACAAATTTTTGAAGATTTGTTGGGTTAGTTAAATTATAGTAAGATCCCATAATATTATTCAAAGCAACTCTACCACCAGTATCAATTTCTAAATGCTGTGGTAGTTTTAAAGCCTCTAACTTCTCTTTTTCTGGGTTTGTAAAATCATTACTGGATAGACCTTTTCCTGTGACTTTTTCAACTCTGTCATTTAGTGCATCTGAAAGTCCCTCAATCATACTCATAGGGTGTAATGATGGATGAGTATAATTAGATAAGCCTTCAAGCTTTGTTTTTAGCGCATTTGTAAAGTCGTTAGTGCTAAGTTGCTTTCCTGGTACTTTATCTACTTTTTGATTTAGCGCATTTTCTAACTCTAAAATGTCTGAAATACCAAGTTGGCCTATCTTAGGAATAGAAACTACACTTTCTGTAAATTCAAAGGTATATTGCGTTTCCTCTTCAGTAAATCTCAGAAGTAACTGTCCTTCACTTTTATGCCAAAAGCTTTCTAAAATATTGAAATATTTGTTTTTTACTGCGGGATCTTCGCAGGTCATGTATCCTTTAAGTATGTCGATTGTTTGTATAGCCATTATTCAAAAAATTTACAATAGTTACAAGAAGTGTCTTCGGTTAAGTTCTGGTCTAATTCTGTTAATGCCGTAGCTGGTTTTATGCGTCTGGCCTGATAATATTGCACAATGCTATCATCTTTGAGCTTTGAGGCTGGTGTAATTAATTCTTGACCTGCTTCAAGCGTATCAGTTAGGCTAATGTCATTAGCCAAAAGCATTGCCATTAAGCTTTGTGTATTGCCATAAGCCTGTAAACTCAAATCGATAATATTTTGATTGTGTTGTGCTTTCATTTCTCTAATTCTTTATATTTCTTTTTCCAATATTCTAAGCTGCTGCTTAGGTTCTTTACCTTCTTAACCAGCTGTTGTATCTCTGCATCTTTCTCTTCTTTAAGTGCAATGTATTTACGTTCATAGTCTGCCTTAAGGTCTTCGTGACGCCTTGAGAACTCCTCAGCGAGATATTTATAGCGTTCGTCATACCGGTTCTTGAGGTCGTCTAGAGCTTCTTGGTACTGATCCATTATAGCCTGATTGCTTTCTGTCCTGGTCATTTTTACTTCAGCCTGCATTTTTTCTATTTCAGCGTTTTTCTTAGCAATCTCGGCCTTTGTCGTGCCACGCTTAAAAAGCCAGCCGGCAAAGCCAGAGCCTAAGACAGCAAAAAAGCCTAATATTAATTTTAATAGCGGTTCGTTCATACTTTTATACTTAATTTCAAATTATCACTTAAATCTATTTTTGGATTTTTATAGCCATCAAAACCAAGCTGAACACGTATAGCGCGTTTAAGTTTTTGCTCTTTTCCAGTGGTCTTTAGATAGCTTTCAATACCAATTCCAAGTTGAGGCTGTTCTTTATACTCACCGGGATGAGCTACCAAAATATGTTCTACGTGTTGCATATCACTTAACCCAATGACAAAATCTCCATTCTCAATTTTAAGATCGTTATCTTCATTTAGCGATATGTCTGTTCTGTTAATCATTAACTTATATTTCCTGTTCCTGTAAATGCTCCCTGATTACTCGTGCCGATTATTGTTACAGTAGCAGTAGTAAGATAAGCCTTAAACGCTGCTACAAGCATATTGGCATACACTTCTTTAGAAGACTCATAATCTTCTTGCTGCATCATGGTGTCGGTGATGCTTATAATTTGTTGTTTTAATAAATTATCGTTTAGTGGCATTAGCTTAATAAATTATTAGTGTCTGTATTCATTTCTTGAAACGCCTGTACATTTGCAGGGCTAAAATTACCAGGTCCCGAAGGCGTCTGTATAATGGCGTTTTGAAGCTCGAAAAACAAACTGTTTAAAATGCTTTTAATCGATGTTTCACTGTTCTTTAAAACCATTTTCCCATCAGTTGTAGAAATTTCGCAGCCGTCTATCACGACTTTAAAGGCTTCTATCTCTGAATATTTTACTATACAGGTTTCTTCTGGTGCTCCTTCTATCTCAAGACAAATAACCTTACTGCCTTCTGCAGGGGTTATCTGTATGTAATTCTCTAAATCTTGCGCTATGGCATGTAGTCTTACATCGGTCAATTTTGGCATATCTTTTCTTTCTACTTCGCAGACGATGCCTTCAACCTTGTTTACAGTACCAAGACTGGTTACTATTTTTCTATCATTTAAGGCCTTAAGAGCCATACTAAATTTTTCGTTTCCCATACCTAAAGCTTTATACTTATCTTGTTACTTCGCTTTATACCTACTGTAGCATTTAAGTCTATATTTACTGCTTCAATCAAAAAATTGCCGTCTCTTTCTCCAGTGGGGTAGTTAGGGTCTGTTAAACTTAGCGTATCTCCGGCTTTTGTTCTTGGTACACACCAACTGTCTAAATTTCCTTCGTAGCCGTCAAAAACAATGTTATTATAATAATCCTCTGCCCATTGCTTCAGCTCGCTTTGGCTTAAATTTAATGGTGCATGTAAGGTTCTTTCTCCATTTATATTTTCGCCAAATTCATAAATTAATTTTTCAGAGCTTCCTTTCTGTAGGCTTATTGCTTTAATATTAATTTGCTTTTTGTCTTTTTCAACATAAGCTAAATCTGAACTTTGCCTGATGTTTTTACTAAACTCAAAGCTATGTGTATTGTTAGATTTAAGACTTAAAACTGTGCCTGCTTTCAAAGTTTTACCCTCAAACCAACACTTAATGCCAAACTTTCTTAAATCTTCTAAAATTTCAAAAGCTGTAGCGTTTTCTATACTTAATTTACCAAGTGAAATATCACTGCTTACAACATCATAGCTCGGGGCAATTTCTTTTAATAGTTCCTCTAAGTTCACCTGGTCATACTGCAGATTAAACTTTTTAGTTTTTTTGAGCTTACTCATTTCATCTTCGCAGTCTATCACTATAGGTATTTCTGCACCTATAGAAGTGATATATCCACTAAATTCTTCTTCCAATTTACCGTCATATCCAAAACTGATAGAAACGGGCATATCTTTAATTATAAAGTTTAAAAGATGTTTGCCCTTTAAGTCGGTTTGTGTGTTAAGCCTAAACTCTCTGGGTAAAACTACCTTGGCCTTATCTGTTAAGCTGTTTAGCGTATTTTCAATACTAATAGAATTTAAATTAGTGATTTCATAATCTCCAATTTTTACCGATATGTCTATGTTTACATACATTAGTTGAATACGTTAAATTCTATTGGCTTTATACTCTTAGCTTTAAGCAAAATTTGCAAAGTATCCACAAAGCCTTCAAGTGGCTTAATATTTATAGAAGTAAAATATATAGAGTCAATCCTTTTGTCGTCAAATAAAATGCCTTCTACATCTATAATGCTATTGATTTCAAAAAAACGAGTAAGTTCTTCAATTTCATTTTGAGGGTATGTCTTGTTGTCCATATTAACTAACAAA
>JASMTR010000045.1:0-4022 GCA_041694175.1 Bacteroidales bacterium | reverse complement strand
CAATTAATTTTATAATCGAAGATAAAGGAAACAGAAAAAAATATTCATTAAGAAAATACTCTATGTTTAAATAGATACAAATGTTTTTTTTAAAATTGTTGCTAACGGTTTGGCTATGAGTAGTGCGGGAAAAAAAGCTCGAAACTTTCAATTCAGCCCAAACTCAAGCGAGCAATTTTTTATTTATAATTTTCAATCCATAAATATATAAATTGCTCGCGAAAAAACACGCCTAAACTTTCGATTTTGCCAAAACTCCCGCATTACTTATAGCTATTGTTGTGGTGCGTATTTTTATTCCAATATTTGATAATCAGCGATTTAGTTACGGTTTAATCAACTTTCGTTGCAGATGTTTTCATTCGTTTTTATTCGCTGTTTTCATTCCATTATTCGATTTAGCTTTTAAATTTACAAGTCAGCATTTCAATTCCAATTATTAAAATTTCCATCGTCAAATTCCACATCTTAGTTTTGAAAATCAAATTTCTATTAGTCAACTTTTATCATGAATTAAAATTTTTCGCCGCATCATTTTCATTCCGCAAACAAGACTTTCAATTTGGATTTAACGAATTTTATCTTTAAAATTCAATTCCTCATTATCCGCAGTTTTATTTCAATCAACCGTTTTACTTTAGTAAATAAAAAAAAATCGCTAAAAATAGGCGAGAGGTTGTAAAAAAAATCGTTCGTAACTTTTAATTAAATCGCATTATTAAAATTCAAATCGTGAGTTTAATTTTTAAAGTGAAATTTTTCATATATGCTTGCCAACGGTCTCGTGTATCATTAGTGGCTTGCAAAAACTCAACACATTTTCGATTTCATTCGTAAAGATAGAAAAAAAGCACAAACCTTAAAATTTCGCCCAAACTCAGCCATTAATGATACATATTGTTGTGTGTAGCGGTCGAGTAGGAGATTACTCTTGCAGAAAAACGCCCAAACCTTTCGCACCCATTTTTTTCATTCCACGTGTCAAATTCAGTATCATTTTCGTTTAATTCAAATTTCGTTGAAGATTAGCCATCATTTTCGAGTTTGCAATATTTGTCGTTGTTTTCATTCGTTCGTCGTTTTCATTCGCAAAATTGCCATTCATTTCGGATTTGGATTTTTTCTTCAAAATTAGATTTCACTTAATCGTAGAGTTTCCTGTAATCTTCGATTTTGTCAAATTTCGTTTAAGATTTGCAGTCAAATTGATTTTATATTATTTGCAGTTTTTTCGTGATAAGCACATCAATTCGGATTAATCAAAATTCCACCAAAAAAATTCCTTGATCTTAATTAATCAAAATATGGGTGAGCCTATAATTTTAAAAATACTTTTGGGTAGTTACACACAACGGTCTGGCTTATGAGTAGTGCGGAAAAAGAAAGCTCAAAACTTTCAATTCAGCCTAAACTCAAGCGAGCTATTTTCTATTTTTAATTTTTATTTTATAAATATATAAATTGCTCGCGAGAAAACTTGCCTAAATCTTTGAATTCAGCCAAAACTACCGCATTACTTATAGCCATTGTTGTGGTGTGTATTTCCATTCCAATATTTGATAGTAAGCGATTTATTTCGGTCTAATCAATTCTCGTTGCAAATATTTTCATTCGTTTTTTATTCGCTGTTTTTATTCCATTTTTTGATTTAGCGTTTCAATTTGCAAGTCAGTATTTCAATTCCAATTATTAAAATTTCCATCGCCAAATTCCACATCTCAGTTTATGAAAATCCAATTCTTATTAGTCAACTTTTATCGTGAATTAAAATTTTTCCGCCGAGTCAATTTCATTTCGCAAACAAGATTTTTTATTTTGGATTTGGCAAATTTCACCATTAAAATTCAATTCGTCATTATCCGCATTTTTATTTCAATCGACAGTTTTAATCATTCATTTTAAAAACAAGGATTTCAATTTGATATTAAAAAAAAATCGCTGAAAATAGGCGAGGAGTCATCATAAAAATCAATCGTAATTTTTAATCAATTCTCATTGTTTAAATTCTAATTTTTATTTCCACGAATGTCGCTCATATATGCACCACAACGTTTCGCGTGTATGCCCAGTGGCGGTTTTTATGCGCTTACTTTTCGGTTAAGCCACTAAGTTAGCTAAAATTCCAATACTTTCTGGTTGGCACTTTCCCCGCCATTGGGCATACACGCTGTTATAGCCAGTGCTTTTTAGCTATTTTATTATTGTTATAAAATCAATTTTTTGGTTTTCGTTCAATATTTTTGTTGCGATAAAATCTTCATTCTCGTCTTTTTCATTTAGTATATATTGAGCAATACGATTGTCTTTGTTGGTTTTAAACTCTAATCTTAAATTTAAGTTTCTAAGGTAAATATATTCCCAATCGTTGAATAAATCAATTTTGAGTTCAGCATTTGGGTATTTATCTAAGACATTTTTAATTGTCATATCTGTATTTAATCCGTGGACGGATATTTCAGGGGACAGGACTGTAAGATGCTCTATTCTTCTGATTTCAGAAATAGAGTCAGGAGCTATTATAAAATATAATGGTTTATCTGACACCCAAAGTTCAAATCCATTTTTTTCTGAATCGTAGCCATAAACAAACTGAGATACTTTCTTAAATTCTATTCCATATGAAGTATTGTAAATATCCGTAACATCTCTCAATACCATTCCTAGTGCTATTTTCCCTGCATAAATAATTGGATTCATTCTTTTAGTAGTTCTATCATAGTAATGTGTTTTTACTAATTTTTGCTCCTGAATTTCATAGATGCCACTTTGTGAATCATACTTACCAAACTTTTCATCAAGCTCATTTTTTTCACTTCCTTCATACCAAACAGAAAATTCTGATTCTAAAACGAAGAGTTTTTTATTTTCAATGATAATTTGGGATTTTATTGAATAAATGCTGTGGTGAGAAATGTTTTCTTCTGAAAACCACCAATGATGTTGATAGTATTCTTTTTCAAAATAAACGAAAGAGCCATTGACTAAATCAATGATGTAAAACCCGGTTGAAGACGTCTCCGAACCTCTTGCGATATGGCTGATAGATTCAACTTGAAAAAAAGCATATTGTTTGTTTTCAGAATATCCCACAAAGTGGGGAAACATTCTATCCCCTCCAAAAGGGGTTTCGTAGATTGTCCAGTCATTTCCTTTTCGATAAACAACAGCTGAAGATATTACGTTATCAATCTGATAATTTGTTGTATAAAAAAAGTTAGCATCAAAAATTTCGCTGGCTTCTTGTTTTAACTTTGCAATTTCCCGAAAATCTTCAATATTAGTAACAGAAGGTAATTTTTCAAATTCATAAATATATCTATCCTGTGCCTGTAATGTGTTAAGAGCAAAAAATAATATAATGATAAATAGTTTTTTCATTGTTTCTTAACTTGTTTCATTCAGCATTGGCTATAACGGTCTCGTGTATCATTAGTGGCGTACAAAAACTTAACACTTTTTTGTTTTCATTCGTAAAGATAGAAAAAAATCACAGACCTTAAGATTTTGCCCAAACTCAGCCATTAATGATACACATTGTTGGCAACAGGCTTTATTACGTTTCGTTTATTTTATCAGGGTCTTGTCTCGTGTCAAAAACATTCGCAATTTCGATACGCTTAAAGTCATAATTTATCCAATAAACTATTTTGTAATTCTTAAACACTAAATATCGAAATTCTTGTTCTTTATGTTTCAAACTGGTTTCAACTTGTCCAATTTCTGGTTGCTTTTCAATTCCAATAGTGGAGTCAACGATTCCATTAATTAATTTTTCAGCTACTCTTTTACTTGCTTTGATTGAATAATAGCTGTAAATATCTTCAAGTTTGTTTTCCGCAATTTTTAACCAATAAACTTCTAATTCCATTTTTGGATTTTAGCCTTTAAATCCGTTGCTTTTATCATTCGTCCATTTTTTGAATCTTCCATTGCCTGGTCAATTTCTTTATTATATTGCTCCATCGTCATTGTTTTGAAATTTTTTTCAATCAATTCAGCTTTTCTTTTACGCAATAATTTTT
>JASMTR010000044.1:0-18091 GCA_041694175.1 Bacteroidales bacterium | reverse complement strand
TGATGTCACTGTGCGTTCAAGAGGAGTGATGGAAAAATGCTCAATGTGTATTCAAATGACACAGAAAGCTATTTTAGATGCTAAACGCGATGGAAGACCTGTTAAAGATGATGAATTCCAAACAGCTTGTAGTAATGCTTGTGATAGTGGTGCTTTAGTCTTTGGAGATAAAAATGATAAAAGCAGCGTGGTTTATGAAAAATTACAAGATGATAGAAAATTCTATCTGTTAGGATATTTAGGTGTTGAACCTAATGTGTTCTATCAAACAAAAATTGTCAATAGAGAAGAAGTTTAAACTAATTAATTAGAAAATATATTATGTCTCATTACGAAGCACCCATTAGAAAACCGCTTGTAACCGGAGATAAGTCTTATCACGATGTTACGGTTGATATTGCGAGACCTATTGAAGGCAGAGCCAACAAATTATGGTGGATTGTTTTTTCCATTGCTCTGTTTGCGTTTTTATGGGGATTAGGTTGTATCATTTACACTGTTTCCACTGGAATTGGTGTTTGGGGTCTTAATAACACGATTGAGTGGGCTTGGGATATTACCAACTTTGTTTGGTGGGTTGGTATTGGTCACGCTGGAACATTAATATCGGCAGTATTACTTTTATTTAGACAACGTTGGCGTATGGCGGTAAATCGTTCTGCTGAAGCGATGACTATTTTTGCAGTTGTTCAAGCAGGTTTATTTCCTATTATCCACATGGGTCGTCCGTGGTTAGCCTATTGGGTATTGCCTATTCCAAACCAATTTGGGTCTTTATGGGTGAATTTTAACTCACCACTTTTATGGGATGTATTTGCGATTTCAACTTATCTTTCAGTATCACTTGTGTTTTGGTACACAGGTTTACTCCCTGATTTTGCAATGATTAGAGATCGTGCAAAATTACCTTTCCAAAAGAAAATATATGGTATTTTATCATTCGGATGGAGTGGGCGAATGAAAGACTGGCAACGTTTTGAAGAAGTTTCTTTAGTTCTTGCAGGTCTGGCTACACCACTTGTGCTTTCGGTACACACTATTGTATCATTTGATTTTGCCACTTCGGTTGTACCAGGTTGGCACAGTACCATTTTTCCACCTTATTTTGTTGCTGGTGCAATTTTCTCTGGTTTTGCTATGGTGCAGACCTTGTTGATTATAATGCGTAAAGTTTCAAATTTAGAAAATTATATTACCGTTGATCACATTGAATTAATGAATAAAGTGATTATCGTTACAGGAGGGATTGTTGGTACGGCTTATATAACTGAATTTTTTATTGCTTGGTATTCTGGTAGTCCTTATGAAGATTATACTTATCTTTCATTTGGTGCTGCTACTGGACCATACTGGTGGGCGTTTTGGGCCTTAATACTTTGTAACCTTATAGTGCCACTTTCACTTTGGTGGAAAAAAATGAGAAGAAACATTATGTGGACTTTCATTGTTTCTATTGTGATCAACATAGGAATGTGGTTTGAGCGTTTCGATATCATTGTTTTATGTTTAAGTAAAGGACGTACGCCATCAACTTGGGCAATGTTCTCGCCTACTTTTGTTGATGTTGGTATCTTTATTGGAACAATAGGTTTCTTCTTTGTTTTGTTTTTACTATATTCAAGAAGTTTCCCAGTAATTGCTCAAGCTGAGGTTAAAAGTATTTTGAAATTATCAGGAGACCGTTATAAAGCTATGCGTGAAGCGCACGGTGATGATGTTCAGCTTTACGAATTACCAAAGCAACAACCTTTGCCTGATTTTGAAAAACTTATTGCTGAACAAGAAAGTCAAGAAGAAGTGGTTGAAGAAAGTGGAGGTTTAGCTGAAAAATTAATTTTAAACATTGGTAAAGCTTCAAAAGAAGTCGCTGACGACTTAAAAAGATTATCAGGTGTTGGACCTGCTTTAGAAGAAAAACTCAATCAAGTTGGAGTTTATACTTATAACCAAATTTCTAATATGACTGAAAAAGAATTTGGAATATTAGACGAACTGATTCAAAAGTTTCCAAAATCAAAAACAAAATTTTGGGCAGGTGAAGCTAATTTACTTAATAAGAATTAATCATGGCAAATTACACGTTACAAGCATTATACGAAGATGATGATCACTTGGTGAAAGCCGTTAAAGAAACCCGTTCTGCTCATCATCATATAGAGGAAGTATTCACACCATTTCCAGTTCACGGTCTTGACAAGGCAGCAGGAATAAAACCTACAAGGATGGCCATTACATCGTTCATGTATGGTGTTCTCGGACTTGGAGTAGCCATCTGGATGATGAATTTTATGATGATAGATGACTGGCCAAGAAATATAGGTGGCAAACCGAGTTTCTCTTTTATTCAAAATATGCCAGCCTTTGTGCCAATTATGTTTGAATTAACAGTGTTTTTTGCAGCTCACTTAATGGTTATTACGTTTTATATGCGTTCTAAAATTTGGCCATTTAAAAAAGCAGAAAATCCAGACCCAAGAACAACAGACGATCATTTTTTAATGGAAGTTAGTGCAGAAAAAAATAATGTTCAAAGCGTCGCTGAGTTTTTACAAGCCACAGGCGCTAAAGAAGTTACTTTAAAACAATCTTAATTTATGAAATATTCAATTTTAATCTTACTCTGTCTTGCGCTTAGCTTGAGTTCGTGTGCTGATAAGAATGATCCTAATTATCAGTATTTTCCTGATATGTATGAGTCATTAGCTTATGAAACGTATCAAGAGGCTGAAATATTTCCAAATGAGCAAGAAGCGATGAAACCAGTTGAAGGTTCAATTTCAAGAGGCTGGCTACCTTATGATTATGAAGATAATTTAGAAGGTTACGATTTAGCTAAATCAGAACTTAAAAACCCTTTAGTTTATTCTGAGGAAAATTTAAAAAAAGGCGAAGAATTGTATAATATATATTGCGCTACTTGTCACGGCAAAAAAGGTGATGGGCAAGGTTGGTTAGTTCAACAAGAAAAAATACTTGGTGTACCTGCTTATGACGATCAAGGTCGTGCAATCACAGAAGGTAGTATATATCATGTTATGTATTATGGTATAAACACGATGGGGTCTTATGCCTCTCAAATGAGTGAAAAAGAACTTTGGCAAGTTGATCATTATGTAACGAAACTCAAAGCAGAATTAGAGGGTAAACCAGAAAGGGCTTTTGAAACTGAGGTTGAAGCTGTAGAAAATGTCGAAAATTCTGAAGAAAAGGAAGTCGTAATAACTGAATAAAGAACAAAATTAAGATAGATTATCATGTATAAAATGTCCAACAAACTTCGCTTATCAGCAATCATTTTTATGGTTGTGGGTGTTATAGGGATAGCTTATGGTTTTTTACAAGCCCCAAGTTCAAAAGCTGAAGCTAAAGAAATATTAGAGCATAATGCTGCACACGGCGACTCTCATACCGAAGAAGGAAACACACATCAAGTTTCTGAAAATAATGAACACGCTGATGAAGCTCACGGCGATGAACACCTTGAGCACGCCTATCATCAAATGCAAAACAGACCTTGGTCTGCTGTTATGGTGCCGATGTTGTTTTTCTTTTTGATAGCCGTTGGTGCTCTTGTATTTTATGCCATTCAAAATGTATCTCAAGCCGGTTGGTCTCCAGTACTCTTTAGAGTGATGCAGGGAATCTCCAACTATATGTTACCTGGAGCGATATTGATTTACTTATTTTTAATTTTATCATCTTTACATTTAAACCATTTATTTGTATGGATGGATCCTGAAACGGTGGCACATGATGAAGTGATTCAAGAAAAAACACCTTATCTTAATATTCCTTTCTTTTTAATAAGATCTGCTGTTATATTATTAGCTTGGGTCGGTTTTAGAAAAATATTGGTAAGCAATTCTGTAAAACAAGACGACGAACTTAATTTAAGTCTATACAAAAAGAATATCAAATTATCCATTGCATTTTTAGTTACCTTTATTACAACAGAAGCTGTTGTTTCTTGGGATTGGATCATGAGTATTGATACGCACTGGTACAGTACTTTGTTCCCATGGTTTGTTTTTGCAAGTATGTTTGTTTCTGCTATCACAACCATTGCTTTGGTAACTGTTTATTTGAAGTCAAAAGGATTTTTAGAACAAGTTAACGACAGTCATATTCACGATTTAGCTAAGTTTATGTTTGGGTTGAGTATATTTTGGACATACTTATGGTTTTCTCAATTTATGCTGATTTGGTATGCCAATATGCCTGAAGAAGCAGTTTATTTTGTGTCAAGATTAGAAAATTACAAACTGATGTTTTTTGGTATTGTAGCTATTAACTTTGTTGGCCCACTTTTAATTTTGATGAACTCTGATTTTAAAAGAATCAATTGGTTGGTAGTATTAACTGGTATTTTAATATTAGTCGGTCACTATTTTAATTTCTTCCTACTTATAATGCCAGGAACAGTGGGCGAATCTTGGGCAATAGGCATTCCTGAAATTGGCAGTGTACTATTTTTCTTAGGCTTATTTATTTGGTTTGTATTTAAAGGTATCAGTAAATTATCGTTGGTTCCAAAGCATTCACCATTTTTAAAAGAAAGTCAACAATATCATTATTAATTTACAATATTGAAAGATAAAAATATATGACAGCATTTTTAATTATAATCGTTTTAGCACTTTTAGCCATTACATTTTGGCAAATATCTAAGATTTATAAATTATCAAAACCATCTGATGATGATGGCATTATAGCTAATGATAAGGACAACCAAAAACAAGCTAAAATTATGCTTGCATTTATGGTGTTTTTTTATGGCTTGATGATTTATTCATTTTGGAATTTAAGTAAGTTTTATTTACCTGAAGCTTCATCAGAACACGGTTCAAGCTATGATCAATTGATGTTTATTTCTATCGGTGTTATTATGATTGTTCAGGTCATCACCCAAGCTTTATTGCATTTTTTTGCTTATAAATACAGAGGAAAAAAAGGAAATCGAGCTTTGTTTTACGCTGACAACAACACTTTAGAATTTGTTTGGACAGTCATTCCAGTTGTAGTTTTAGCAGGTTTAATTATCTACGGTTTAGTGTCTTGGACTCAAATTATGAATCCAAAACAAGATGAAGATACTTTGGTTGTTGAAATTTACGCCTATCAATTTGACTGGAGAGCAAGATACGCAGGGCAAGATAATGTACTTGGAAAGGCAAACGTAAGATTCATTGAAGGTATCAACCAACTTGGTGTTGATGAAACTGATGAATACGGCAAAGACGATGTGATTGTGAACGAATTGCATTTGCCTGTTAATAAACCCGTAATTTTTAAGTTTCGCTCGCAAGATGTTTTGCATTCAGCTTATTTTCCTTTTTTTAGATCTCAAATGAATGTTGTGCCTGGCATGATTACCGAGTTTGGCTTTACGCCTACAACAACTTCTAAAGAAATTAAAAATAGCGAATATATGCTCGAGAAAGTGAAACGTATTAACGAAATTCGCAATGAAAGAAGTAAGGATTTAGTTGCAGAAGGCCGTTCTGAGTTAGACGAATACGAATTTGAATATTATTTGCTTTGTAACAAAATATGTGGTGTTACACATTATAATATGCAAATGAAAATTGTAGTTGAAGAAGAAGAAGAATTCAACAAATGGATGGAAGAGCAACAGACTTTTGGAGAATTATTAGCTAAACAATAATTAAAGAAACAAATTAAAGATGTCAGCAATAGCAACAACAGCACATTCTGAGGAGCATAGTGAAGATCATGCACACCATCATCACGAACAACCGTTTATAGAAAAATATATTTTTAGTACTGACCACAAGATGATTGCCAAGCAATATCTTATTACTGGCCTGATAATGGGTTTTATAGGTATTGCTATGTCATTGCTTATGAGACTTCAGTTAGCTTGGCCAGACCAAGAGTTTTGGATTTTTGAAGCCTTGCTTGGTAAGTTTGGTCAAGATGGCGTAATGGATCCAGGAATATATCTTGCCTTGGTTACCATTCACGGTACTATTATGGTATTCTTTGTTTTGACAGCTGGCTTGAGTGGTACGTTTAGTAATTTACTAATTCCACTCCAAATTGGTGCACGAGATATGGCATCAGGCTTTCTGAATATGCTGTCTTATTGGTTATTCTTTTTGTCTTCTGTCATTATGATATCTTCTCTTTTTGTTGAAGCTGGACCAGCTTCAGCAGGATGGACGGTTTATCCGCCTTTAAGTGCTTTGCCGCAAGCTATTGGTGGTTCTGGTTTAGGAATGACTTTATGGTTGGTGTCTATGACCATTTTTATAGCCTCGTCTTTACTTGGTTCGCTTAACTACATTGTTACGGTATTAAATTTGAGAACCAAAGGCATGTCAATGACAAGATTACCTTTAACAATTTGGGCATTTTTTGTAACTGCTATTATTGGTGTAGTCTCTTTCCCCGTTTTATTATCTGCAGGTCTATTATTGTTAATGGATAGAAGTTTTGGAACATCTTTCTTCTTAAGTGATATTTATATTCAAGGTGAAGTTCTCGCTCATCAAGGTGGTTCGCCTGTTCTTTATGAACACTTATTTTGGTTCCTCGGTCACCCAGAAGTTTATATTGTATTATTACCAGCCTTGGGAATTACATCTGAGGTCATTGCTACCAATGCCAGAAAACCGATTTTTGGCTATCGCGCCATGGTTGCTTCAATTTTAGCGATTGCCTTTTTATCAACCGTCGTTTGGGGTCATCATATGTTTGTCTCTGGGATGAATCCGTTCTTAGGCTCTGTGTTCACCTTTACAACATTATTAATTGCAATTCCTTCTGCGGTGAAAGCTTTTAATTATATCACCACATTATGGAAAGGTAATTTGCAATTTAATCCAGCGATGCTATTTTCCATAGGACTGGTTTCTACCTTTATCACTGGCGGATTAACTGGTATAATTTTAGGTGATAGCACTTTAGATATTAACGTTCACGATACTTATTTCGTTGTGGCTCACTTTCACTTGGTCATGGGTATTTCAGCATTGTATGGTTTATTTGCTGGTGTTTATCATTGGTTCCCGAAAATGTTTGGACGAATGATGAATAAAAATCTCGGTTATATCCATTTCTGGATTACCGCGGTTGGCGCTTACGGTGTGTTTTTTCCGATGCACTTTATTGGAATGGCTGGATTGCCAAGACGTTATTATACCAACACGGCGTTTCCATATTTTGATGATTTAGCTGACACTAACGTATTGATTTCTGTGTTTGCCTTTATCACGGCTGCTGCTCAAATTGTATTTATTTATAATTTTATTAGCTCTATTTTCTATGGTAAACGTGCAACACAAAATCCTTGGAAGTCTAATACTTTAGAATGGACAGCCCCAGTTGAACACATTCACGGCAACTGGTATGGCGAGTTGCCAACGGTTTATCGATGGTCTTATGACTACAGTAAACTGAATTCAGATGAAAGTGACTACATTATTGCTGGTCAAGATTTTGTCCCACAAAATGTACCTTTACAAGAAGGAGAAGAGGAATTGAATCATTAGTAAAATCATCTTATTGAATAACAAAAACGTCTTAGATTGTCTAGGGCGTTTTTTGTTATATTTAAGTTCTAGCACTTGTCCACCGAGTGCCTTAAAAGAAATCTTTAGTATTTTAAATTTTTTTTTGTAACAAATTCTTAACAAACCCGTCGTATAATTAAAACCAAACTATGCCAGAAACTATACTCGAACTCAAAAGCCTCACGAAAAAATTTGGAAAATCTACTGCGGTTTCCGATTTGAGTTTTACCATTGAAAAAGGAAATGTTTACGGTATTCTCGGTCCTAATGGAAGCGGAAAATCTACTACACTTGGTATGGTGCTCAATGTGATTAATGTCACTTCAGGATCGTTTGAGTGGTTTTCTGATACCATGGATACGCATCAAGCCTTAAAAAAAGTAGGTGCTATTATTGAAAGTCCTAATTTTTATCCCAATATGTCAGCTTTAGACAACTTGAAATTGGTATGTAAAATTAAAGAAATAGAAGAAAGCAATATCGAAAATGTGTTAAAAACCGTTGAGCTACTTGATAGGCAGCACGATCATTTTAAAACCTATTCTTTAGGGATGAAACAACGTTTGGCGATTGCTTCTGCCTTATTAAATGATCCTGAAATACTAATTCTTGATGAACCGACCAATGGTCTTGACCCAAAAGGGATTCATCAAATCAGAGAAATTATAAAAAAAATTGCCAATAATGGCACAACAATTCTTTTGGCATCTCATTTATTAGACGAAGTTGAAAAAATTTGTACCCACGTGGTAGTCATCAGACAAGGTAAAAAGCTTTACGCCGGTCGAGTTGATGAAATGAATGCGTCTTTCGGCTATATTGAAACTTCTGTAGAAACGCTCGGTGATTTCACAAAATTTTTAGAGAGCCTTGAGTTTATTGACAAATTTGATAACATAGAGCACAACCAAATCAGGATATTTTTGAATAAAGATTTTTCAGCCGGCGAATTCAATAAGTTGTGTTTTGAAAATGGATTTACCTTGACACATCTTGTCAAACGTAAAGAAAGCCTTGAAGAACAATTTTTAAAACTCACAAATTAAAAACTTATGCGACGACTTATCAATATAGAGCTTTTTAAACTCAGACATAGCCGGTCAGCTAAAATTATGACTATACTTTATTTTAGTTTGTTTCTTTCAGCGGCATTATTATCAACCATTAAGTTTGATTTTGGACCATTTAATTTTAGATTGGCAGACCAAGGCATTTATAATTTTCCTTACACTTGGCATTTTATGAGCTTTTTTGTGGCTTTCCTCAAAATTATCTTAGCCATTGTTATCGTCTCGATGATGTCTAGTGAATATACAAATAGAACGCTCAAGCAAAACTTGATAGATGGCTTAAGTAAAAAAGAATTTGTTTTATCTAAATTTTATGTGTCTGTTTTATATGCGCTTTGTTCAACAATCTTACTGTTTGTTGTCACGCTAATTTTAGGTTTAATTTTTTCAGATTATGATGAGTTTCAAATCATATTTTCTGATTTAGAATATATCGGCGGTTATTTTGTAAAACTCCTCGGGTTTTTCTCACTGTGTTTATTTCTAGGCTTGCTTGTTAAGCGTTCTGCATTTGCATTAGGGTTTTTGTTTCTACTGTGGATTGTTGAAGGTATTATTAGCATTAGTGTCAACAAAACAAACTTTGATTTTATAAGCGATTATACCCCATTGAATGCTATGTGGAGTCTTATTCCTGAACCGATTACAAGATTAGATATTATTAATTCTGCAGCAAAACAACTCAATGCAGAAATCATGCAAGATTACAGCGTGAGTATTGTGAGTATAATCACCGTTTTAGCTTGGACGTTTTTATGTGTTTTTGGATCGTATAGGTTGCTAAAGAAAAGAGATTTGTAAATAAATCTTATATCTTTGTTGGTCTATGATTATGAAAGAAAAGCAGAGATATTTCCTATTACTTTTATTGATACTTTCCCCCTTATTGGTCTTTTCACAGGGCGAAGCCAATAACTGGTATTTTGGCAATAATGCGGGAATAAGTTTTAACACATCACCACCATCAGTATTAAACGATGGAGCATTGAGTACCAATGAAGGCTGTTCTTCTATTTCAAATGCTAGTGGCGAGTTGTTATTTTATACCGATGGTCGAACCATTTGGAATGCCAATCACCAAATTATGATCAACGCCAATTATTTTGCTGGAACAGGCTTAAATGGCGATCCTTCAAGTACATCAAGTGGTTTAATTGTGCCACATCCAACTAATGAAGATTTGTACTTTGTATTCACTGTTGATGAACCTCACCATGAAAATGCTTTTGCTTTTCCTAGTCAAGGGCCAGCAAATCCTGATGGTTCACCGCGTACAACTTATAGTGATACCAACCAAAGTATACCACAAGCTGATGATGGTTTTAATAATGGATTTAACTATTCGGTTGTAGATATGTCGTTAAACGGCGGTTTAGGTGATGTGGTTCCTGCTCAAAAAAATATTGAACTAGTTACTTATGACCCGAGTGATTCTGAAGATGTTAAATTCAAATGTTCCGAAAAAATTACAGCAGTTCGTGGAGAAAATTGTAATTCGATTTGGGTCATTACCCATTTTAAAGATACATTTTATGCCTTTTTTATTGATGAAAATGGTTTAAATGAAACTCCTGTAACTTCTCAAGTTGGTCCATTTGTGTCTACAGATGATTACAGACGTGCGGCAATCGGCTATTTGAAGGCTTCACCTAATGGAGATAAGCTTATTACGGCTAATCAAACGATGGATTTTGATCCTGTAAATGACGTTGACCAAGGAACAGGTAATGTATATTTATTTGATTTTGATTCCACTACAGGAGTTGTTTCAAATCCTTTGGAATTAGTCAACAACGTGAATGCGTATAGCGTAGAGTTTTCTCCAGAAGGCACAAAGGCTTATGCTTCAGTGACACAATTTGATGATCCCACTTTAATGCAATGGGATTTAGAAGCTACAGATATACCAAACTCTATTTTTACATTTAATGGGGTTTCAGGAAATGCTGCTGGTGCCATACAACTCGCACCTAATGGAAAAATATACCGCAGTATGGTTGGACAAAGTTTTTTGTCTGTGATTAACAATCCTGAATTAGCAGGAAATCAAGCTGATTATTCAGAAAGCTTAGCTAACAGTGCTATTAGTTTAGGTAACCAGACTAATTTTGGGCTACCACCTTTTATTCAATCTTTATTTTCATCCCGAATTGATATTGTAGGTACTGAAACCCAACAATTAGATTTATGTGATAGCGAAAATTTTACACTAAGTTATGATGATATCCCAACTGCTGATTACACTTGGAAAAGAGATGGAGAAATTATCCCTGGAGAAACCTCATCTTCTTTAGATATTTCACAACCAGTTGGAGTAGAGTTACCTTTTCAAGAAACCTACACTTTAGATGTTGACTTAAATGACGGAACTTGTGGTAGAGTCGGTATAGCGAATGTTACATATTTTCCTTTTCCTGAAACAAATAATGCGCAATTGACGGAATGTGTAGAAAATTTACAATCCAATTCTGCAGAATTTGATTTAACAGTTGCTAATAATCAACTCATCTCCAATCAATCGGCTGAAGGTGATTTTGAGTTTACATATTTTGAATCTATAAGTGATGCTGAAAATAATATTAACCCAATTCAAATCCCTGAGAATTATATAAACACAGAAACACCTCAAATACTCGGTGTTAGGGTAGAGAATATCATTTCGGGCTGTTCTTCTGTTACAGAATTAACTTTGGACATTCAAGATTTTACGACTCAAAATTTCACTTTGGAGCGATGCGATGATAGTCAAAATGGAATTCAAAACTTTGATTTAACATCTATTGAAATTCAAGAGAATCTTACTACAGGTGCTTTTTTTAAGACAGAAAATGATGCTTTAAATGAAATTAATCCCATCAATAATCCATCAAATTTTACAAATGAAAACCCATTTCAACAAGATGTGTTTTTTACTATTGAAAATGGAACAGCTTGTAAAGACTTAGGTATACTAAGTTTAGAAGTTATTTCTTTACCTGAAGTTGTAGATGATGAAACTGTGTTCTACTGCACTGAAGACTTTCCTGATCCAATTACTTTAACTTCTGGAGTACATAATAATCAACTTAATGATTTTGAGTATTTATGGATACCAACAAATGAGATTACGCCTGAAATTGAAGTGAATGAAGCTGGAGTTTACGAATTAGAAATAACAGCAATAGAAACGGGCTGTACAAATTTTAGAGTTATTGAGGTTATTTCTTCTGGCTTGGCTACTTTTAACTTAAATATTGAAGAGTTTAATAGAAATGATAATACAGTTGAAGTTTTGGTTTCTGAAAGTAGCCTTGGTGATTATGAATACGCCCTAGACAACCCTGATGGACCATATCAAGACAGTAATATTTTTGAAAATGTGCTGCCAGGAATTCACGATATGTTTGTCAGAGATAAAAATGGTTGTGGGATTCAACAAAAAACCTTTGGGGTGATTGGAATTATGCCATTTTTTACACCAAACAACGACGGAGTTAATGATGTCTGGGGTTTTAATGGCACATTTAACAATAAGCAGGCTTTAGCTTTTGTCTATATTTTTGACCGTTATGGCAAACTCTTAAAATCTTTTAGAGGACTTGATAAATCTTGGGATGGTTTTTATAATAACAAAGCCATGCCATCTCAAGATTATTGGTACAAAATTGTATTAGAAGATGGTCGTAATCTAAATGGGCACTTCACACTTAAACGTTAATTGTCATTAACATCGCCAGCAAAAGGGGGAACTCCAACACCTTTTGGACGATTATTTGATTTTTCTTTGTTTTTAAACTCTCCAATTATTCTTAAAGGATAGGTTTCAAACACTTTTGATCTTTTTTTACAGTTTAATTCGACATAGCTTGACTCATATTTCTCAATAGCGTATTTATCCCAAAGATATATATAGACTTCTTGAATATAAGTTTTAAATTCTTCTAGTTGATTTGAATTCTTTTTGAAACTTGAGAGTTGGATGTAAACCTTATCTGGATTGCTCGCTTTATTTTTATTTTGCTTAGGATTAGTTACAAAATCTAAAACCAATTCTTTAAATGCAATTTCTCTAAGATTACCTTTTTCCTCTCCATTAATTACTATTTCACCAGCTTGGTTGATAATAAGGTTGAGGATATTTTTCTGATTGACTTCATTAAATTCAGATGAAGTTATGGTCTGATCTAATGTTTTACATTTTCCGTCTAACCAGCTTTGAGAGAAGGTCTTGAATCCAAGTATGCAAACTAATATAACAAGTAAATATTTCATATTTATTTTTTTAATCAATGAGGTCTGGTCGTTTTTGCTGAGTGATTTTTAGAGCTTGATTTTCTCGCCATTCATCAATCTTTTTAAAATGTCCGCTCATTAAAACTTCAGGTACTTTTTTCCCTTTGTATTCGGCTGGTCGTGTGTAAATTGGTGGTGCTAACAAATTGTCTTGAAAAGAGTCTGTTAAAGCAGAAGTTTCATCATTTAATACACCGGGAATCAATCTGATAATAGCATCTGACAAAACAATTGCTGCAACTTCACCGCCAGAAAGCACATAGTCGCCAATTGAAATTTCTTTGGTAATGTGCATTTCTCTCACTCTTTGATCAATGCCTTTGTAATGTCCACAGAGTAAAATTAAATTTTGTTTTAAAGATAAGCTGTTAGCCATTTTTTGATTTAAAGTTTCGCCATCTGGAGTCAAATAGATAATTTCATCATAACTTCTTTCAACTTTAAGTTGGCTAATGCATTTATCAATAGGTTCTGGCATTAAAACCATGCCTGCACCACCACCATATTGATAGTCGTCTACTTGTTTATATTTATTTTTACTATAGTCTCTTAAATTATGAAAATGAACTTCGACGTGTTTTTTTTCAATTGCTCTTTTTAAAATAGAAGCTTCAAAAGGACTTTTTAAAATATCAGGGACAACGCTTACGATGTCAATTCTCATTAGCTTTTGCGGTTTTTAGTTTGTGTTTTTTTTTGAGCGTCTAAAAGTTCTCTGCCTAGCTTTTGTTGTTTTTCAATAGCTCTGTGTTTGTATTCCTCAAATTCCTTATTTGTGTTTTTAAGATTTTCCTTGAGTTCTTGTGTCACAATATTTCTATTTCTATAATTTATAAATAAAAAGACAATGATTAAAAGTAATAATAAGATCAAACCCCAAACACTGAAGTTGTATGTTGATTTTGACATATCAATTCCGAGGAGACTAATTTGATCTTTTTCTGTTTTTAAATTGTTAAGCTCATCACTCAAGGCTTTATTTTCTGACTCTATGCTTTCAAATTTTATTTCAATCTCATCTATTTTATTTTCTAAAGCATTAATTTTTGAAACCAAACTATCTCTTGTTGCGGCTAGATTGACTTTAAATGCATTAAGTTTAACGCGTTTAATAACTTTATAGTCTTGATAATTGCCGCCAGAATTAACAACTGAGTCAAACGATTTTACAATATCCCCTTGTTCTTGAGCTTGCGGTTGAAGCCAAAATGCAAAAATTAAAAATGCCCAAAAAATTTTCATAGTTATATTTTATTTTAACAAATGTATAAAATTAAGCTTAAAAGGTGCCGTCTTAAATTTTTTAAATTTTCTAATCATTTGATTTTAAGAATCAAATATAATAGTTTTTCAAACAGATTTAATAAAGTGTTTTTACTAGCAATTTTTATGATTTGTATTTTGTTTCTCAAATGTACTTTTTCAATTTCATAGTTAATAAATGCTTTGTCTAAAAATATGAATTATGTTATCTACAATTTTAAAATTTTTAATATTTCCCTTTAAAATAATATTTCCTACGTAAATTAAATTCAGGTTGTTTTTTGATATGCTAGATTCAAGTATTAAACGATAAATTGTTAAGAATATTCCTTTTCTTTTTTATAAAAATGTTCATATTTTTAAATTGAGTTGTAGTTTCCCAAATTGTCGTACTTATAATGTTTTGGAATTTTGAATTAAGCAGAATATGCCCAAAAGAAAACTTAGATTTTTTATAAGTTAATTTCCATCTTTGAAGAGTAAAAACCACAGCACGAACATGATAAGACCAGGCATTGTAATATCCACGAACATGACCTTCTTTATATAGAACAAACCATTCAACATTTTACAAAACTTTTTATTGTTTTTGTAGAAAGGCGATATTTTTTATCTTTTGTGGCTTTTGATTTTATGAGTATATCGGTGCAAAATTGACATCACGTGATATCCTCCACAATCATTTTGGCGTGAATCCTTGAGTTTTCTATAAACCATTTATGGGTTTCCATACCACCACAAATCACACCTGCCAGATATAAACCTTTGACATTGGTTTCCATAGTCTGTTTGTTGTATTCAGGTGTTTTTGTTTTGTCATTTGAGAGATTAACTCCTAATTTTTTTAAAAAATCAAAATTGGGTTTATATCCTGTTAAGGCCAAAACATAATCGTTGTTAATTTGTTGAATCTTATCATTCTTATCTTTAAATTCAACAGTATCTTTTTTGATTTCTGTAATTCTAGCATTAAAATAGGCCTTGATACTGCCTTCATTAATTCGGTTTTTAATATCAGGACGCACCCAGTATTTGACACGTTCCCCAATATCATTACCTCTTACTATCATTGTCACGCGACCGCCCTTTCTATAAATTTCTAAAGCCGCATCTACTGCTGAATTACTTGCGCCAACTACGATGACATCTTGATTGACAAAATAATGTGGGTCGTTGTAGTAATGATAAACTTTATCTAAATCTTCTCCAGAAACATTTAGTGTATTTGGAATGTCATAAAACCCAGTAGCGATGATGATATTTTTAGCTTTGTAATCTCCTTTTGAAGTTTTAATTCTAAACGTTTTTTTGAGTTTGTCAACATTCTCAACACTTTCAAATAAACTGATGTTTAAATCATTTGAAGTGGCGACGCGTCTATAATACTCCAAAGCCTCCTGTTTTGTAGGTTTTGCATTTTTACTGATAAAAGGAATGCCATCTATTTCTAATTTTTCTGAAGTGGAAAAAAACGTCATATTGGCAGGATAGTGATAAAGCGAGTTGACTAAGGCACCTTTTTCAATTATGATATAAGAAAGATTTCGTTTTTTAGCTTCCAAACCACATGCCAAACCAATTGGACCACCACCGATAATAACTAAATCATATTGCATAGTTGTTTTTTTAACTGTTTAAACTAAAAAAAGGCTTTAAATCCAAATAGTAGTTCATACTTTGAAAAAGTTTAACACACTTTTTAATCTCATATCAAGATTTAGAAATACACAGTCGATTCTAAAACCTCAAATCGAATAACCTTTAACCAAAGAACTTCAAATCCTTTAAACTTCTAATAGTATCTTTTGGATCTTTAGACTTAAACACAAAACTGCCAGCTACTAAAACATCAGCTCCAGTATCAACAAGTTGTTTAGCATTTTTATCAGTGACGCCTCCGTCAATTTCTATTATTGTATTAGCATTTTTAGACAAAATTAGCTCCTTAAGCTCAGTAACTTTATTAAAAGTGTTTTCAATAAAACTTTGTCCGCCAAAACCGGGATTGACGCTCATTATACAAACTAAGTCAATATCTTGAATAACATCTTTTAGTAAATTGACAGGCGTGTGCGGATTAAGCGCAACACCAGTTTGCATACCGTTAGCTTTGATGGCTTGCAATGTGCGATGCAAATGCGTGCAAGCTTCGTAGTGAACGGTCAGTAAATTAGATCCTAAATCGGCAAAAGTTTTGATGTAGCGATCAGGGTCAACTATCATCAAATGCACATCAATAAATTTGTTAGCGTGTTGACTGATAGATTTCAACACGGGCATACCAAATGAGATATTAGGTACAAAAACACCGTCCATAATATCGATATGGAACCAATCGGCTTCACTTTTATTGACCATTTCAACATCGCGTTGCAAGTTGCCAAAATCGGCGGCAAGAATAGAAGGAGCTATTTTATGGGTTTTCATAATAAAAGTATTTTACGTATCGTCGATTTAGTGTGAGTTATTTAACCGCAAATGCGCTAAGTACGGACAGATTATTTTCAAATTAAAATATTTTCAAATTATTTTATTTACTTAAATACATTTTTCTTCTCGTATATAACTCGTAAAATTCGTCATCTTTTAAACTATCAATAAATAAAATACTTTCCCCAGTACTTTTCATTTCGGGACCGAGTTGTTTATTCACTTCTGGGAACTTATTAAATGAAAATACAGGTTTTTTGATAGCATATCCATCCAAATGAGGCTTAAAGTCAAAATCACTAACCTTGTTATGACCTAACATTACTTTAGTGGCGTAATTGACATAAGGTTCACCATAAGCTTTAGCAATAAAAGGAACAGTTCTTGACGCCCGTGGATTGGCTTCAATGATATAAACTTTATCGTCTTTGATGGCAAATTGAATATTGATTAAACCAACAGTTTTTAAGGCTAATGCTATTTTTTTAGTATGGTCTTTTATTTGTTGCATTACCAAATCTCCGAGATTAAACGGCGGTAAAACAGCATTTGAATCTCCTGAGTGAATGCCACAAGGCTCAATATGTTCCATAATACCAATAATATAGACATCTTCACCATCACAAATGGCATCAGCCTCTGCTTCTATGGCACCATCGAGATAATGGTCGAGTAAAAGTTTATTATTAGGTATTTTTCTCAATAAATCTACAACGTGAGCTTCTAAATCTTCTTGGTTAATGACAATCTTCATTCCTTGACCACCAAGCACATAAGATGGTCTAACCAAAATAGGGAAATCGAGTTGTTCAGCTAATTCTCTGGCTTCATCTGCGCTTTCGGCGACGCCAAATTCAGGATAAGGAATGTTATTTTCTTGAAGTAATTTAGAAAAACTACCGCGATCTTCAGCTAAATCTAAAGCTCTATAACTTGTACCCAAAATTTTGATGCCGTAGCGATCTAACTTTTCAGCCAATTTTAAAGCGGTTTGGCCACCAAGTTGAACGATGACGCCTTCGGGTTTTTCATGTTGAATGATATCGTAAATGTGTTCCCAAAATACGGGTTCAAAATAAAGTTTATCAGCTGTATCAAAATCAGTGGAAACCGTTTCAGGATTACAGTTAATCATAATGGTTTCGTAACCACATTCAGCAGCAGCCAAAACGCCGTGAACACAGCAGTAGTCAAACTCAATACCTTGACCAATGCGATTTGGGCCAGAGCCAAGCACAACAATTTTCTTTTTATCGCTAACTACACTTTCGTTTTCTGTAAAAGTTTTACCGTCTTTATCGGTGACTTCTGCTTCAAAAGTAGAGTAGTAGTAAGGTGTTAGCGCTTCAAATTCAGCGGCGCAAGTGTCTACGAGCTTATATACACGGTTGACTCCAAGTTCTTTTCTTTTTTTATGCACCTGACTTTCTAAGCAACCCAACATATGAGCAATTTGCCTATCAGCAAATCCTTTTTGTTTGGCTTCAAGCAAATAATCTTTAGTAAGATTTTCAATACTGA
>JASMTR010000043.1:0-9677 GCA_041694175.1 Bacteroidales bacterium | reverse complement strand
TGATGTTGGTTTTGGTAAAACAGAAGTAGCCATAAGAGCCGCCTTTAAAGCTGTTGATAATGGAAAGCAGGTAGCTGTTTTAGTACCAACAACCATATTAGCTTTTCAACACCACAAAACCTTTTCTGAACGTTTAAAAGATTTTCCAGTAACCATCGATTATATCAATAGGTTTAAAACTGCTAAAGAGAAAAGAGAAACCTTAGAGGCTCTAAAAAATGGTCAATTAGATATTATTATTGGTACCCATCAGTTAGTCAATAAATCCGAATATTTTAAAGATTTAGGTTTACTTGTTATAGATGAAGAACAAAAATTTGGTGTCTCTGTTAAAGACAAACTCAAAACTATTAAAACAAATGTAGATACGCTTACCCTAACGGCAACACCAATACCCCGAACGCTTCAATTTAGTTTGATGGCAGCAAGAGATTTGTCGACCATTAGTACACCACCACCCAATCGCTACCCTATTGAAACCCATGTCATTCGCTTTTCTGAAGAACTCATTAGAGATGCTATTAGCTATGAAATACAACGTGGAGGTCAGGTATTTTTTATCAATAATAGGATTGAAAACATCAAAGAAGTGGCTGGTTTGCTTCAACGCTTAGTCCCAGATGCACGAATTGGTATTGGTCATGGTCAAATGGAAGGTAAAAAATTAGAAGGTCTGATGTTAGACTTTATGGATAACAAATTTGATGTTCTCGTGTCAACCACCATTATTGAAAGTGGACTTGACATAACTAATGCTAACACGATCATTATCAACAATGCTAATTATTTTGGTATTTCAGACCTACACCAAATGCGAGGTCGAGTAGGTCGAAGTAATAAAAAAGCATTTTGTTACCTTATTACTCCAGCACTAACCCATATGACGCCAGATGCTAGAAAACGTATTACGGCTCTAGAACAGTTTTCTGATCTCGGAAGCGGAATAAAGATTGCCATGAAAGATCTTGAAATAAGAGGCGCTGGTGATTTACTAGGCGGAGAACAAAGTGGTTTTATTAATGAAATAGGATTTGATACCTATCAAAAAATCCTTAATGAAGCCATTGAAGAACTTAAAGAAAAAGAATTTTCAAACCTCTATAAAGATAAGCCTTCAGATAACACAGAAGAAAACTTTGTAAAAGATGTTCAAATAGATACTGACTTTGAAACACTTTTTCCTGATGATTACATCAACAATATCACTGAACGGCTTAACCTGTATACCAAGCTCAACGATTTAAAAAATGAAAAAGAACTCGAAGCCTTCCGTGCCGAATTATTAGATAGGTTTGGAGATTTGCCCCTTCAAGCTGTAGACTTGCTTGATAGCATCAAACTAAAATGGATTGCTTCAAAACTTGGACTCGAAAAACTAATCTTAAAACAAAATCAATTGCTTGGTTATTTTATAGCTAATCAAGATTCTAGGTTTTATCAAAGCGAAACCTTCAAGATTATTTTGACTAAAGTTCAAGAACATTCAAGACAATTTGAATTAAAAGAAAAGAAAACAAGGAAAGGTTTAAGATTGGTTTTAAAGTTTGGAAAAGTAAACTCCATTAACCAAGCCTTAGCCAAAATCAATACATTAGCCTAGGTTGACTTTAGGTTTAATTCTAAATCTAAGGTCTTTTGGCATAAGAATTGGATTACCTATGAATTAAATTATAAAAAGCATATCAAGCTAAAGAAAACAAGATTAGTAATGTTTTTTGAACAGTTTGATGTGACATCATGACTAAAATTAAACTATGAGTAGATCAAAAATATTTAACCTTGACAATTTGTCATCTCAAGAATTTGATGAGGACGCGGAATTAATTCCATTAATGACCACTGAAGATGAAGAAGAAATCAATTCAGAAACTTTACCTGATGAACTTTCTGTTTTGCCTTTAAAAAATACAGTCTTATTTCCAGGTGTTGTAATACCTATTACTGCTGGGAGAGACAAATCCATCAAACTCATAAACGATGCTAATAATTCTAATAAAGTTATTGGAGTTGTATCTCAAATCAACGAAAACGATGAAGATCCAGGCTTTGAAGAAATTAACAAAATTGGCGTTGTAGCTAAAATTTTACGTGTCCTTAAAATGCCAGATGGCAACACAACAGTAATTATTCAGGGTAAAAAACGTTTTAGAGCAGAGCAGGCTATAACTGATAATCCTTATATAAGATGTACTGTGTCAGAGTTCTCAGAGGACATAAAGGATGTGATGACTGAAGAGTTTTCAACAATTATAGAAGAGTTGAAAACACTGGCTTTAAGAATTATAAAAGAAAGCCCAAACATTCCATCTGAAGCATCTTTTGCTGTAAAAAATATTGAAAGTTCTTCCTTCTTAATTAATTTCATCTCATCAAACATGAGTTTGGAGGTTAAAGAAAAACAAAAGTTACTTGAAATTTCAAACCTCAAAGAACGTGCACTGGCTACTTTAAGACATATGAACTTAGAGTATCAAAAGCTTGAGTTGAGAAACGATATTCAATCACGTGTGCAAAGTGATATCAGTCAACAGCAACGCGAATATTTTCTTCACCAACAAATGAAAACTATCCAAGAGGAATTAGGTGGTGTATCTCAAGAAAATGAGATTGAAGATATGCGTAAAAAAGCAAAGTCAAAAAAATGGTCTAAGGATGTCAGTGAGCATTTCAAAAAAGAATTAGCTAAGCTGCAACGCATGAATCCTCAAGTCCCAGAACATTCAATTCAGAGAAACTACTTAGAGCTATTTTTAGATTTACCTTGGGATAGTTTTAGCCAAGACAAGTTTGATCTTAAAAAGGCACAAAAAGTTCTCGATCGTGACCATTATGGACTTGAAGACGTTAAGCGAAGAATAATTGAATATTTAGCTGTATTAAAACTTAGAAATGACATGAAATCTCCTATTTTATGTCTTTATGGTCCACCGGGTGTCGGAAAAACTTCACTTGGTAAGTCGGTAGCTGAAGCCGTAGGCAGGGAATATGTTAGAGTTTCATTAGGTGGTTTACGCGATGAAGCTGAAATTAGAGGACACCGAAAAACTTACATCGGTGCTATGCCAGGTCGTATTATTCAAAGCATCAAAAAAGCTGGTACTTCAAACCCAGTTTTTGTTTTAGATGAAATTGATAAACTATCTCACGGCCATCAAGGCGACCCTTCTTCTGCCCTACTTGAAGTTTTAGATCCTGAACAAAATAATTCTTTTTACGATAACTTTTTAGAATTAGGATATGACTTATCTAAAGTCATGTTTATAGCTACGGCTAATAATTTATCAACTATTCAGCCTGCATTAAGAGATAGAATGGAAATCATTAGTGTAACAGGGTATACCGTTGAAGAAAAAATTCAGATTGCCAAAAAGCACCTTATTCCTAAACAAATAACAGAGCACGGCTTAACGAAAAGTAATATTAAACTGCACAAAAATGAAATACAAAGCATTATTGAAGGCTATACCAGAGAGTCTGGTGTTCGAGGTTTAGAGAAGCAAATCGCTAAGGTAGTGAGAGGTGTAGCTAAGAAAATAGCACTTGAGGAAGACTATAAACCTCTTCTTAAGGAAAATGATGTTATAGAAATTTTAGGTGCTCCAAAACTCAAGGCTAATGTTTATGAAAACAACCAAGTTGCCGGTGTGGTTACAGGTTTAGCATGGACGTCTGTTGGTGGTGACATCTTGTTTATAGAATCTACTGTTTCTAAAGGTAAAGGGCAACTTAACATTACCGGGAATCTCGGAAAAGTCATGAAAGAGTCAGCAACAATTGCCATGGAGTATATTAAATCTAACGCTGAAAACTTTGGTATTAATTCTGAAATATTTGATAAATATAATGTGCACATTCACGTACCAGAAGGAGCAACACCTAAAGATGGTCCTAGTGCTGGTGTTACTATGTTAACCAGTCTGGTTTCGTTGTTTACACAAAAGAAAGTTAAACAAAAACTAGCCATGACTGGTGAAATCACTTTAAGAGGAAAGGTGCTTCCAGTAGGCGGAATTAAAGAGAAAATTTTAGCCGCTAAGCGCGCTAAAATCAAAGACATTATTCTTTGCCAAGAAAATAAACGAGACATTGATGAAATTAAAACTGAATACTTAAAAGGTTTAAGATTCCATTATGTATCTGATATGTCTGAAGTTTTAGATATAGCCATTACTAATCAAAAGGTTACAAATGCTAAAGTATTATAGTGATAGCGTTTGATATTGTAATTAGTTAAAAATCCCATCTTAATTTAAGATGGGATTTTATTTAAAATTGAAACTGATTTTTTTTTTAATTTAAAGATTTTCTATTATCACTTGAGTTTGTATCAATCAATTTATTGTATGGGTCAATACCTACTTCAGAGGGTTTTTTATCAACTTTAATTTCAAATGTATTGTAAATGCTATCAATAAGCACTTTTTTAAGATAAAGTGGTTCTTCAATAGTTTTTCCATCTTCGGTAGATTCTGAAAAAATGCCAATTTCTATATAATCTTTCATCGGCCAAGATTTAAGGGTATCTTTTTCTATAATATGCATTAAACTATCTTGACCATCAGAATATAATCTTTTGCCTTTATTGTTAGATTTATATTTGCTTATTACAGCTTCAATGTTAACAGTGTAAGTACTATCAGCATTGGTGGTGTATTCCGCTTTTTCAATATAATTATCATATAGCGTAATCGTTTTAAACATATCTTCAACCAGATATTTTAAACTGTCCGGTGTGTGTTTTTCAAGATGTTTTACAAATTCAATTGAAGTGGTATATGGCGGATTTTGAAAGGCAACTTTATCAATATATTGACTCAAGATATTATTGAATTTATTTTCACCTAAGTAATCGCTGATAGCATATAAAACCAGTGAGCCCTTGTTGTAGTGAATATATTGCTGGTTTTCATTCAGCATTAGAGGTAATTCTTTTTGATTCTCAAAGGTTCTGCCTCGTAAATAATTATCTAAAGCGTCTTTTAAAAAGCGTCGCATTTGAGTAGATCCGTATTCTTGTTCTAAAACCTTAAGCGAGCTGTATTCCGATAGACTTTCGGATAGCAATGTTGCTCCACGAACGTCAGCGCCTATCACTTGATGAGCCCACCATTGATGTGCAACTTCGTGTGCAGTTACACTAAACGGATAATCTACACTTTCTTCATCTTCATCATCAACCTTAGCAATAAAGCCAATGGTTTCTGAAAATGGAACGGTGTTGGCAAAAGATTGCGCAAAACGGCCTGAAAAAGAAGGAAATTCCATAATTCGCAATTGCCTAAATTGATATGGGCTAAAGTTTTCTTCGTAATAATCTAAAGCTGCCTTAGCTCCTTTCATCATCCGTTTAATATTAAAATCGTGCGGTTGATGATAAAAAATCTGAATGTTGATGCCGTTGTGTTTTTCTTCATAAACTTCATAATCGGCTGACATGACGTTGTAAAAGTTGAGAATAGGCTTATCCATTTTGTAATGGTAATACCGTCTATTGTTTTCTTCCTTTTCATCAATAAGATAGCCTGGAGCTATAGCTATTTGATCTGCCGAAGTTGTTATTTTAGCTTCAAAATCTATCCAATCTGCGTCTTTTGAAATATAGGTATTCCCTAAAGCAGTAGAGTCATATGGTGACTTCATACGTTCTTTAGGTGGCAAGTCATACTTTTCTCTTAATTTATTATTTCTAATTTCTCTTGATTCAGCATAACCAAAATTAGGCAACATCGAGTTGTTAAGAAAAGTTCCATTAGAACGTATAGGCGAATTTCTATCTAAAATAGTATTAGGTTCATTTTTCATTTCAAACACAAACCTCATCGTGTCTCCTGGCATAAGTTGTTTATCAAATTGATAGACATCGATGTTATAGAAGGTATCATTTAAAACCACTTTACCAGGCTTTGAGAATTGATAATTTTCAACATCATCTCTGGTATTCAACAATATTGAATCTATAGGCTGATTGGTTTTATTTTTTAAAACAAATTCGCCTTTAGCTTTATAATTGCGTTCTTTAGGATATAAATCTAATTCAATAGACACATCTGTGATTCTTGGATGTGGCAATGCGGCGTACTTTTTATAAGTGTTTTCAAATTTCACTTGATGCTTTTCGCGTTCTATTCCCGTGTATCTTTCGTTTAAAATATTATCGTGATAGTAAATCCAACTGCCCAAACTTATAAAAATAACCAAACCAAGTATTAAACCAATAAGTTTTGGCGTGTTGATTTGTTTGAAGGCCTTTTGAAGTCTTTGTTTAGCAGAATACATCATTACACGACGGTAAAACTGCAAACTCAAAATGTATAGTACTACAGCCAAGCCTAACCAATACAAACGATAAACAAAAAATTCTGATATTGAATCATTCCAACCAACCATATCTGAATAACCTACGCCAGTACCCGAATTAAATCTAAATATGGCTTGTTGAATACCAAATCGTGGTAAAAAGCCCAAAAGAATAAAAAAGCCCAACAACACCACAAATCCCACAATATAATTTTTAAAAATTTGATGAGTAAAAAAAGAAAGAGCCGTCCAAACTAAAATCGATAAATAATTGATTACAAAGGCACTAAACAAATAATGACCAATTTCAAGTTTGTAATAACCTTGATAAACCTGAACGCCAATGGAAAGTAAAATTAATAAAATATAAAATGTAGCTTGTACCCAAAATATTGCTAAAAACTTAGACAAAGTAAATGCCCAATTGGGATATGGCGTTGCATTAACCAACTGATCCATATTTGAAATTTTAGACCTGTTAATCAACATTCCAGAAAACAAAAAGGTCATAATGATCATAAAAAAACCTGAAATTCCAATAACTAACTGAGCCATTTCTCTTGTTACTGGTAATGTTGGTGTTCCTGATATTTGATTTCTTACCGATAATACAGATAAAGCAATCAAAACAACAATCAGCATAAATCCAATAAATATCTTGTTTTTAATCACATATTTGTAATCAAAAACACTTTGCTTAAAGGCAAACTTCCAAAGTGTAGAAGCTTTTAGAGAAGTTTTGACCTCAGGGATTTTAACATTGATAAAATAATTGAAGTTAGATTTTACCAATCGTTGGCCTTTTCTTTTGAACCAGCTAATGACAATGCCTTGTTGGTTAAAATTAAATTTAAAATATACACTGGCAAAAATTAAAAAACTCACGCCTAACCAAACCAGTCGGTTATAAAGTAAATACCCATTAAAAGGTAAATAATTATTATTTTGTTCAAAGACCGTCCAATATTCAGTATCTAAACCCAGAGCAGCAAAACCAAGTGGATCGAGATAAGCTGCCAGAATTTTATAATCTTCATAATTAGACAAGATTTCTGTAAAAGATTGTAAAACCACTAAAATCAAAACGGTAATAAAACCTGCAAAAATATTTCGACTAAAAGTGACTATGGCAAAGACTACTGCACCAAAAAACAAAACATTAGGCAAAACCACATATAAAAATGACTGTAAATAGTATAAAAAATTAAAATCCTTGACCAAGTCAGGATTGGTAAAAGGAAAGATAGTTCCTATAAAAATACCTAGGTAAATCAAGAATATAATAAGCAATACCACACAAAACGAACTTAAAAACTTTGCCCATAAATAACTTGACTTTCGAATAGGATAAGCATAAAGAATATGATGCACATTATGCTTAAAGTCTTTGTTGATAGAAGCCCCAATTATTGATGGCAACATAAAATACAAAAACAGACTAATTGAACTGATAATAGCCGTAATATTAATGGCATTATTGACATAAGTTGCTGAAGTTGTTGTGGCTGTAACATTATCAAACAAACCTGCTGCAGAAGCCATTATGAATAAGGCCAGTAAAAACAAAATAGAAGAATACACATAAAAAATAGGCAGTTTAAACCAAGATTTAAACTCAAATCGAAATATTTTTGAAAACATCATTAAAAGATTAAGCGTTAGACATTTGGTTTTCATCTTGTTTAAGACTCACAAAATACACATCACTCAAATCGGGCTCAATAACATTAAACCCTTCAGCTGGCTGAGTTTCACTTTGCACTCTAATATTTAATGAGTGGTCTTGATTGTAGTTTCTTGAAATGACATTGTATTGATTGGTGTAAGATTCTAATTCGTCTTTATCAATAATTTTATTCCAAATTTGACCTTTTAGCTTCTCAATAGCATCTGTAGGTTTGTGATGGTTTAAAAGTTTTCCACCATTCAAAATCGCCATATCTGTACAAAGTTCTTTCACATCGTCAACAATATGCGTTGAAAGAATTACAATATGGTTAGTACCAATATCACGCAAAACATTCAAAAACCTGTGACGTTCAGCAGGATCGAGTCCGGCGGTTGGTTCATCAACAATTATGAGGTGTGGATCGTTAAGTAAAAGCTGAGCAATACCAAAACGCTGTTTCATTCCACCAGAATAACCTGCAACCGACTTTTTTCTTACATCACTTAGGTTGGTGATTTCTAAAGCAAAATCAACAATTTTTTGACGATCTTTTTGACTATCAACTCCTTTAAGCTGAGCAAAATAGTGCAGTAAATTCTCTGCAGATAATTTTGGATAAACACCAAAATCTTGTGGCAAATAGCCCAAAACTTTTCTCAAAGCCATCTTGTCTTCGAGAATATTGACATCACCAAGATACAATTCGCCATCATCGGGTTCTTGCAAGGTAGCGATGGTTCGCATTAATGTGGATTTACCAGCACCATTGGGCCCTAATAAGCCGAACATTCCTGGTTCTATTTCAATACTGATATCGTCTAAAGCTTTAACACCATTAGGGTAAGTTTTAGATACATTAGAAAGTTTTAGTTTTTGCATAATTATTGATTTAATGTATAGGTGTTCAAAATAATTAAATTGTTACAGTTTAAGTCACTAAAAATTTGAGTTCTTCACGATAAACTGAGGGCGTTTTTCCAAAAAAAGCTTTAAAAAGCTTATTGAAATGCGATAAATTGTTGAAACCGCTGTCATAACACACTTCAGAAATACTCATTTGTTTTTCGTGCAAAAGTTTAGCCGCGTGAGCAATGCGGTATTCATTGACAAATTCGGTAAAGGTTTTTCGAGTCATTTTTTTAAAATACCTACAAAACGCTGGCACCGTCATACTGGATACATCAGCTATTTCTTCAAGACTAATATTTTTAGTATAATGCTCTTTCACATAATTAAAAATCATATTAATTTTCATACTTTCTTTAGTTGAAGTTTCTAAAGCAAACTCTTCAACGTTGAGAATGGTATAATTTTCGGCTTCATCCATAGCTTTAAAAACTTTGAACAAGGCCACAATGCGTTCAAAATAATTCATAGCGTTCATCTCTTCTATCATCTGGCCAATGCTGCGTTTAGAATCGCCGTGAAAAACTAAGCCTCTTTTAGCACGCTCTAAAAGTCCCGACATAAAAGACATTTCGGGTATATCAAAAAAGGCTTGACTGAGTAAATCAGGCGACATTTGTAATACAGTTTCTCGTTTGTTGTTAGTGAGTTTATCTGTTAAACCACAATGAGGTAAATTAGAACCAATAAATATTAAATCGCCATTTCTGTAGTAAGAAATATGACTTCCTATTTGCCGTCGGCCTGTGCCACCATTGACGTACACAATTTCTAATTCAGGATGATAGTGCCAAAAAGGTTTAAC
>JASMTR010000042.1:0-18121 GCA_041694175.1 Bacteroidales bacterium | reverse complement strand
ACAATTCTAAAAGCCAAGCTTTGACAAGAGAAAAATTTTTAAAAAGTGGAAAAGGACGCGAGTGGATGAAAAACAATATATCTGATTATTAACTCGGTGGGCTCATATCCGCCTGAGGCGGACGCTGGTTCGAGTCCAGTCCCCGCTACCAAGTCAATTGACTATAAATCAATGCATTGTTTCTCGCAATCCATTTTTTATGTCTTTAAGTTTCTTACTTTTACAAACAGTAAACAAAAAAGTAAACAATTTGTCAGTTAAATTAGACTATTCTGAACCCCATACAACGCCAACGGCAACATGACCAAAGATAAAAACAAAGACATTATTAATATTGAATATAATCACTTAAATTTGCCTAAGAAAGTTGAATTTGCCACACAAAGTATGACTGGAAAATACATTGAATATGTTTATGATGCCACAGGGGTTAAATTAGAAAAAAGAGTACAAGAAGAAAACTTAAGCAGTTTAAGTTACACCTATTATCAAGGAGCTTATATTTATGAAAAGAGCACCTTCAGTAGCCCTTTAACTTTAAAATTCATCTCCCAACCCGAAGGCTATATAGAGCCTGATAACCAGGGTGGTTTTGATTATATTTATCAGTATAAAGACCACTTAGGCAATATTAGATTGTCCTATAAAGACTCAGATGGAAATGGTTCTATTGATTCGAATACAGAGATTGTTGAAGAAAACAACTATTATCCATTTGGACTTAAACACAAGGGTTACAATAATGTCGTGAGTGGCAGTGAATACAAGTATGAAACGTTCAACGGAAAAGAAATCGAAGAAAGCTTAGGTTTAAATGTATATGAAATGGACTGGAGACAATATGATGCTTCAATAGGTAGATTTAATATCATAGATCCATATGCTGAATTTATGTACGACCAAACACCTTATCATTTTTCTTATAACTCACCTATATATAACTCTGATCCAACAGGATTGTGCCCAAATGGTGATTGTTCAGATATAGGTGATAATATGGAAGGAGATGCTACTTTATCAGATGGTGTAACTTGGGTTGTTAGTCAAGGAGTATGGACTCGTAATGATGGAATGTTAGACGAAGTTACTGTTGTTACTTCATCAGAGGAGTCAGCTGAGTCACAAACAGATGAAAATAGTAATGATGATACTAATCAGTCAGGAACGGGTTTAAATATTGAAATTTGGGGAAATTCAGAAAGTGATAGATTAGGCACCTTAAATACTGATAAAGGTGCTCCAACTTTAAGTATTGATTCTAAAAATATTGCACCAACGGGTAATAATTCTAATTTATGGGGGCAAAAAATTTGGGATTTGGTAAATTATTTGGCCTTTTGGAAAGATAGAGTTAGTGATGATTCAGATGAAAATAGTTCGAAAAAAATAAGGCTAAAGAACCACCAGAAGATATCAAGATAACAATAAGCATACGTTATTTACATCATGTATCAGAACCCTCACATTCTGGAGGTGGTAAAAATGGCTTAAGGATTCAATACGGCAATAAAAAAATAATTGTAAATCAAGCAGATTCATTAGACGCAATACTATCCAATAGGGAGAAGATTAAAAGGCAAGATGATTCAATACGTAAAAGCCATTCAAGATGATAAAAAATATTAAATACTTAAATAAATTATTATTTTTATCCTTTTTATTTTTTTTATCATGCAATAGTGATAAGAAAAATAATGATAATTTAAACGGGGAAACTATAAACTTAAATTTCCCTGATACATTACATGTTAATAAAACATATAATAGTGAATTAATTTATAGTCTTAGGTTAGATTCAATAAAGGTTAATGATATTAGTTCTCGATATGTTTTTTTACATATCAGCACAAAATCTTTACAAGATTTATCGCTTTCTGAAATTAAAAAGTCAGAATATTTAAGTTATGAGGATATTGATTTATCTGGAAATATAAAATTTCAATTTAAGTTTGAAGCTTTGGGTGATAAAGTGTTTAATGCTGTTATTGAAGATATAATAATATTTAAAAAAGCCCCTAAAGAAGGTAAAGTAAAAATGTATACAAAAGAGACATCTATTTCCAAAGATGTATATATTATCAATTAACATTTGTTTTATGGGTTGTTACAAATGGGAGAAACCGCGACAAAAGTGTTCCAATGCTTAGACTATGCTTATGGTAAATAAGGTTGAGTTATAAAGATCTTAAAGATTTAGAAAGCCATTTTACCCATAGCAAAGATGGCTGGCAAAACGCAGGAAATGTAACTTCTACACTGGAAAATGGCAGATTAAAAGTAAACGTTGACTCTGCTTGGGAAGGTATTAAACAAAATTTTAATGGCGGACTAAATACGGCACCAGGTGAAGAAATTTTAATAAATTTGGAAATTGATAAAGGAAACACACAATCAAAGATTAGAATTCTTGTGCAGGATTAGATTCAAACAACAATCATATCAGTTGGAACAGTGTTCATCATGATTTACAAACCGGAAGTCACAGTTTAAACTATACTGTAAATCCCCGATAGCGCGGATTTGCAATCCGTGCCCATCCAGAAGATAAAAGTGTTATAATTATTATCTTTACTAGAAAAAATCTATGTCAACGAAATACAAAGCAACTACCACAGAAGACGCCTATTTTATAACCATTACAACTGTGGGATGGATAGATGTATTTACAAGATTAAATCAAAAGTATGTTATTACCAACGCTTTAAAATATTGTCAAGAAAACAAAGGTTTAGAGGTTTATGCATGGACCTTGATGTCTAGTCATTTACATTTATTTTGTAAAGCTACAAATGGGTTTGTTTTATCGGATGTTATTAGAGATTTTAAAAAGTTTACTTCTAAAAAAATAATACAAACCATTATTGAAGAACCAGAAAACCGACGTGAGTGGCTTTTAGATTATTTTAGAAAAGCCTGCTCGCATTTAAAAAGAGTACAACAATACAAAGTCTGGCAAGACGGTTATCATGCAGAACATATTTATAGCAACTCCTTTATAAAACAAAAAATAGACTATATTCATAACAATGCAGTAAAAGAAAAAATAGTTACTTCACCAGAAGATTATTATTTTAGTTCTGCAAGAAACTATGCAGAATTAGATTATGAATTGGAGGTTTTAGTGCAAAATTTGTTTTAACATGCTTTATGGGCACGGTTGCAAATCCGCGCTAACGGGTCAAACATTAAGAAATAATCTAATGAACTCGGGAAGTATTAAATCAAAAGTGCCTTCAACATCTGGTACTACATTAACGCAAAGTCAATTAAAAAGCGTTGATAAAATAATAAGACAACAGCAATGACATTATTAAAACAACACATATTTTTTCTAATATTTTCATCCGTTTTATTTAGTGGATGTAAATCTTCAAAGGAACAAGAGAATAATCCAACAATAGAATCTAATTGCTCTAAAAATGTATCAATACAGTATCGCAAAGCATCTGAAGAGGCTAAGAAGCAAGATATGGTTGCAGACAAATCAAAGAATAATGTTGTAGTTTTTTTTGAGGCTTATTTTGATGGTATTGTAAAAGGCTATGTAAATGATGAGTTGATTTTCAAAGAAAATATTGTCACCGATGAATCTTTAGGCACTACCGAAAAGTATTTTACTTACGATTACTCTAAAGACGATGTACTACCAAAATTAAAAGTTCAGACTAATAATGGTTGTGTAGAATTTGATATAAAGAAGGATTACAAACTGATTTATTTGTCTTTCTATGAAGAGAAGTGGGATATTATATATTCTAATGTCTATCCTACATACGAATAGTTTAAACCCACGATAGCGCGGATTTGCAACCCGATAGCTCGGACTTACAGCCCGAGGTTGTAAAGTGATAAGCCACCTTTATTGAGGTGGTTTTTTTATGAGCTAAAGCGAAGCTACATTTTTAGGATGGCTAATAAAGCCTTACTTAAGTGAAAATATTATATTTACACAACCCTGGGTTACCTCAGTTACTCCGAAAGCATCCTTAAAGAGGATATAAAATATTTGCATGGAATTGTTAATGCCTTGCATCCGATAAGTTAAGCTTAAAATATTAAATTATATTTGTAGTAATCTAAAAATATGAGTTATGGATTTACAAGCAGATTTAAAATGGATACATAAAGAGCTGGACAATGTAACAGATCCTAGAAGTATAGTAAAAAAGTATTCTCAGAACGCATAAGCATAGAGCAATACAATAAAGAAATTGATGAAGCTGAAAGAGATATAGAAAAATGGCAATTTTTACACTCATGAAGAAGTTGAAAAAATGGCTAAGGAATGGGGAAGGTAATTATCTGGTCAAAATTAGCTTTAAAGCACGTAGAATCTATTATGAATATATTTTAGAAGAATCCAGCTCTTTAGCTACTGCAAATAAGGTTATAAATAAAATACTTACATCATCATAAGTATTGTCAGAACAACTAGAAATACATCCACCTGACAAGTTCAAGTTAAATAATACTGGTAATTATAGAGCTTATGAGGTTTATAGCTACCGTATTGCCTATCGCATATTGATAGATAAAGTTAGAATATTAAGAGTTCGCCATACAAGCCGAGAACCTTTAAAGTATTAGCTTCGCTCGGCTATCGCCTCTCTCGCAGATAGAAACTAATATTTTTTAAATAGGATTACGGAAGAAACCCACCGCACAAAAATATTCTCGACGAAATTATCAGAACTGTTTTTTAGTGTAAGCTTCCCGAAAAACTGAACTGTTTAAAAGTATAATATAATTTATAAATTTACCCTTTTCCAACTGCAAAATTAATAGACATATATGATTATCGATATTTTATTGCTCACTTTAGGTTTTATCTTTTGCCTCGGTGGTATTCTAGGAAGCTTCCTCCCTATTCTACCAGGCCCACCAATCAGTTGGTTAGGCTTACTTATGCTTTATCTCATTCCAGAAATCACTTTTAATTATACATTTCTCGGTATAACTCTAGCTATCGCAGCAATCATTTTTGCTTTAGATTACGTTATCCCCATCATCGGAACACGATATCTCGGCGGCAGTCGTGCTGGTGCTATTGGTTCAACAGTAGGATTAATTGTAGGTCTATTTTTCCCACCCTTAGGCTTTCTCATCGGTCCATTTATAGGCGCATTTTTAGGCGAAATTTTATTCAATTCCAAAAGCAATTCAAAACACGCATTTAAATCAGCAGTTGGATCTTTCATCGGTTTTTTAGCTTCAACATTTATGAAAGCCCTTGTGAGTATAATTTACTTAGGTTTATTCATATACAAAATTATAGAACACTGGAATGTGATATTTTAGGGGCTTCCTCCCGCACGTGCGGGAGTCGGGCTTTCGGCAGTCGCTTTGTCACGCTTATGGCGTGCCAAGAGCTCCAACAATGCCTCAATCCCTAAGCCAGGGCAAAATCCAAAGACCAATGTATAAATTCAAAACTCGGCTAAAAACAAGTAAAAAAAAAAGCAGTCAGATTAGAATTACTCTATGCTATTAATCAACAAACTTAGATAAGTAAAACCCGTAGTACATTTTGATAAATTGTAAAACAAAACCTGTCCATTCGAGTGGTTTTTTTGATGAGAAAGCGAAAAAAATTGTTTCTAGAATAAGATTTTGGATCAAAAACTTGTTCTCGATTCAATCCTGACAAAAATGTCAGAATCACTCTAAAAGACATATTTTTCAGATAACGAACTATGGGTTAAGAAAATTATAGTTTTTGATTTTTTTAAAACCTCAACATTATCAAAACTCGTTCATAACTTTCAAATTTTTCAATACTATTTTTGGACGCTATTTTATAAATTTACCTCAAACTTCCGCAGTATATGTATATCATTTTTGACACCGAAACCACTGGCTTACCTAAACGCTTCAACGCGCCCATATCTGATTTGGACAACTGGCCAAGAGCCGTTCAAATCGCTTGGCAAGTTCACGACCAATGGGGCAAACTCATCGAACATCAAGACTTCTTAATTCAACCTGAAGATTTTGATATTCCATACGATTCTGAAAAAATTCACGGTATTTCTACCGCTTTAGCTAAAAAAGAAGGCAAACCTTTAAGTGAAGTCTTAAACGCTTTTAATCAAGCTTTAAAACAAGCCAATTTTGTAGTCGGTCAAAATGTCGATTTCGATATTAACATTATGGGTGCAGAATTCTATCGCTCACAAGTAGAAAGCCCGTTAACAGAATTATCTGTATTAGATACTTGTACAGAAAAAACAGCAAAACTCTGTGAAATTCCAGGCGGTCGTGGCGGTGGTTTTAAATTGCCAACCCTCACAGAACTTCATCAATTTCTGTTTAACGAACCCTTTAAAGAAGCCCATAATGCCACTGCCGATGTTGAGGCTACAACAAGATGTTTTTTAGAGTTAATCAGAAAAGCACACTACACAGAAGCTCAACTCAATGCAGAAGCTGGCTATATAACAGAATTTCAAAACAAACATCCCGAACCTTTTAAGCTTATTGGCTTAAAGCATATCAATTTAGCTAAAGCCTCAAAAGCCCTACAGCAAGAAGAACAAACAGACGAAACTGATAAACCAAGTCAAAAAGAATTAGACCAAAATCTTAAGCATCTTTCAGACGAAAGCTTTGTGCATTTGCATAACCACAGTCAATTTTCTATTTTACAATCCACCTTATCGGTTCAAGATCTAATTGAAGTAGCTTCAAAAAATAATATGCCGGCGGTTGCACTAACCGACCACGCCAATATGATGGGCGCTTTTCACTTTGTTAATGCCGCTAAAGCACACAATCAAGCTTTAACCGAAGATCAACAAGACCAATCAGTTAAGCCAATTATCGGATGCGAATTTTTTGTGTGTGAAAATCATTTAGACAAAAGCCATAAGGACAATGGCTATCAAATTGTGATGCTCGCCAAAAACAAAAAAGGCTATCACAACCTGGCTAAAATGTCTTCTATTGCTTACACCAAAGGCTTTTACTATGTCCCCAGAATTGACAAAACCATCATCGAACAATACAAAGATGATATTATTGTCCTTTCAGGAAATCTTTATGGCGAAATTCCTTCAAAACTCTTGAATGTTGGTGAAAACCAAGCTGAAGAAGCCTTACTGTGGTGGAAAAGTCAATTTAAAGATGACTTTTATATCGAACTCAACAGACATCAGCAAGAAGATGAAGACCGAGCCAACCAAAGTCTAATAAAATTAGCACAAAAACACGATGTACAACTGGTTGCTACCAATAATGTGTACTATGAAAATCAAGAAGATGCCAATGCGCAAGACATTTTACTTTGTGTAAAAGATGGAGAAAAACAATCCACACCCATAGGTCGTGGTCGTGGCTATCGTTATGGTTTACCTAACGATAAATACTATTTTAAATCGGCTGAAGAGATGAAAAACTTGTTTAAAGATCATCCAGAAGCTATTACACATACCAAACAAATTGCAGATAAAGTTGAGTTTTACGATTTAGCAAGAGAAGTCTTATTACCTGCTTTTGAAATACCAGAAGATTTTAAAGACGAAAAAGACACTGAAGATAAAGGCAAACGCGGTGAAAATGCTTACCTCAAACACCTCACTTATCAAGGCGCTAAAGAACGTTATGGCGACATAACAGTGGACATCAAAGAACGTCTTGATTTTGAACTTTCCGTTATTACCAAAACAGGATATCCAGGCTATTTTTTGATTGTAGAAGATTTAATTCGCGAAGCCAGAAAAATGAACGTTTCCGTTGGACCAGGACGTGGTTCGGCAGCAGGAAGTGCTGTAGCTTACTGTTTAAAAATCACCAATATAGATCCTATAAAATACGATCTACTTTTTGAGCGATTTTTAAATCCAGAACGCGTTAGTATGCCCGATATTGATATCGACTTTGACGATGAAGGCCGTAACAAAGTGTTAAGTTACGTAATCGATAAATATGGAGAAAACCAAGTGGCACAAATCATCACTTATGGCACAATGGCAGCTAAATCTTCTATCAGAGACACCGCTCGAGTTTTAGATTTACCCCTTTACGAAGCCGACAGAATTGCCAAATTGGTTCCAGATATGACCAAGTTGTCTAAAATATTTGGCAAAGATGAAAAAGAACTCAAAGCCAAGTTTAGAAGTGAAGATCTGGAAAAAATTATGCAATTACTTCAACTCAGTGAAAACGGAGATGAACAAGCTGAAACTGTTAATCAAGCCAGAATTATCGAAGGCTCAGTAAAAAGTGTAGGAACGCATGCTTGCGGCGTCATCATTACACCTGATGATATTACAAAATTTGTGCCCATAGCAACTGCCAAAGGTTCTGATATGTATGTTACTCAGTTTGATAACAATGTAGTTGAATCTGCAGGTCTGCTAAAAATGGATTTTTTAGGTCTTAAAACTTTAACCCTAATTAAAGACACCATTAAAATTGTAAAAGCGAAACACGACGAAGATTTAGATCCTGAACAATTTCCACTTGATGACGACAAGACCTACGAGCTTTTTCAACGTGGAGAAACTGTAGGTATTTTTCAATACGAATCGCCAGGTATGCAAAAGCATATGAAAGACCTCAAACCTACTGTTTTTGAAGATCTTATCGCTATGAATGCGCTATATAGACCTGGGCCGATGGAATACATTCCGAGTTTTATCAAACGTAAACACGGCGATGAAGACATTGAGTACGATTTACCTATAATGCAAGAAATTTTAGAGGAAACCTACGGCATCACAGTTTATCAAGAGCAAGTGATGCTGCTTTCCCAAAAATTGGCAGACTTTACCAAAGGTGAAGCCGATATTTTGCGTAAAGCTATGGGTAAAAAGAAAAAAGATGTGTTGGCCAAGCTAAAACCTCAATTCATTCACCAGGCAACAGCTAAAGGCTTTGAAGAAGAAAAATTAGAGAAAATCTGGAAAGATTGGGAAGCCTTTGCCAGTTATGCATTTAACAAATCGCACTCAACTTGTTATGCATTTATTGCTTATCAAACTGCTTATCTTAAAGCTCATTATCCCGCTGAATATATGGCTGCAGTTTTGTCAAACAATATGAGTGATATTAAAAAAGTGACCTTTTTTATGGAAGAATGTCGCCGTATGGGTATTCCTGTTTTAGGGCCTGATGTCAACGAATCTTTTTATAAATTTTCAGTTAATAAAGACAATGCCATTCGCTTTGGTATGGGTGCTATTAAAGGCGTAGGTCATAACGCGGTAAAAACTATTGTCGATAATCGGAAAGAAGATGGTGAATACAAGTCTATATTCAATTTAGCCACGCGAATTGATTTAAGAGCAGCCAACAAAAAAGCCTTTGAAAGTCTGGCTTATGCTGGCGCATTTGACAATCTAGGAACAGTTCATCGTGCACAATTTTTTCATAAAACAGATGAGTCTGAACAAACCTTCATTGAAAAAGTGATTAAATACGCTGCTCGATATCAAGAAAATAAAAACTCTGCTCAGGTCAGTTTATTTGGTGATGCCAGTGAAGTTCAAATTCCTGAGCCAGAAGTGCCTCCTTGTGAACCTTGGCACAATATGCAAACACTTAAAGCCGAAAAAGAAGTGGTTGGCCTCTTTCTTTCTGCTCATCCTCTAGACGATTTTAAGCTAGAACTGAAGCATTATTGTAACACTGATTTACAGGCTTTTTCTCATATTGAGGATTATATCAACAAAGAAATGAAAATTGCTGGTGTGATAACGGATGTCAATCACCGTGTGAGCAAAAACGGTAAAGGCTATGCCTCCTTTATTTTAGAAGATTACAAAGACAGTCACGAATTTAGAATTTTTGGCGAGGATTATCTCAGAAACAGGCATTATTTGATACCTGATCATTTTGTGCATTTAAAAATAAAACCATCTCAATTCATCAATCGCGATACAGGTGAACCAGGACAAATTAGAATTCATTATTTGTCTTTTAAACAGTTACAAGATATAATCCCAGATTTTACTAAGAAAATACAACTGCAATTAGACATCAATTCCATTGAAGACAAACAAGTTGACAAACTTAATGAAATTTGCGAAACTTATTCAGGTCAAAAAACTTTAGATCTAGTTATTTACGATATAGACGAGAAAATCAAACTTAACGCCTATAGCAAAACCAAACAAGTAAAAATATCTGCAGAACTTTTGGAAAGCCTTCAACAAAATAATATCAAATACAAGTTAAATTAATAATAACGCCACTTTGTTAAATTTAGGGTATTTCGCATCTGAGTTGTTATTCATATAGAACTAAGCCCTATTAAAGTTAAGATAAATAGTTTTTTGAAGTTTTAATAAAACAGCAAGTTAATCGTATAAAAAGGACATTAATAAAATTAATCTTTAATTAATGTATATTTTAAATAAAAAATTGAGTATTACATACAAAATACTATATTTGTAAATTGAAACTAATCAATGAATAAGGTTTTTAAAATACTAGCAACAGTAGCATTGTTTTTGGTAGTATTCAAATTAAGTGCTCAAGGCGGTCCGCCCCCACCACCTGACGGCGGAGGCGGTCCTGGCGGTGTTGATGATATTCCTATAGACTTTTACGTTGTTCCGTTTTTGTTATTTGGTTCTCTTCTAGGCTATTATTTACTTAAAAAAATAGCCTTAAAATAAGCACTACGCTTACCTATATCTAACACTATAGCAAATAGTAGAATTCCGTATTCTAAGGCTAATAGCCAAGTACTTTCAAATACTTCTCCCGATAATTTATAAGAGAAATAGCTGAAAATCACCACAAAAGACCATACATATACATATTTGTAGGTATTAAAAACACTTAAGGCAAGTGGAAACAATATATACCAAGGATGTACCGTTGTTGAGAGCAGAAAGTAAACCGTTAACATCCACATAAAAGATTCCAGCATTTTGACTGGAGTGGTTTTAAACTTTAAAAGCAAAATCAAGAACAAACCTATACTTAAAATAGGCATAATGTTACCATAAGTTTGGATAATATTCCACCCTGTGTGTTGATAACCAAACCATCTCACCAAGTAGAAAATACTTGCATTAAACTCAAATTTACCAAACCACAAGCCAATACTCTGAACAAAATTACTTATAAATTGTTCATCATAAAAAAAAGCAAATTGAATAGTTAGAAATAATAATAGCCAAAATCCATTATAGAGTAGTCCTTTTGAAGCCCTATTGAATTTATATGTTTTAAAAAAGAACTTTAAAATAATAGGTAAGAAAATAAGACTTAGCAGTTTTGTTGAAATTGACAAACTCAAAAAAAGGGCACTTAAAATTTTTTTATTTTTTAATAAAAAATAAAATCCAATTATAAATAATGAAATCATAATGCCTTCAAGATGCAAATTTCCTGTAATCTCAATTAAACAAAGCGGATTGAGAATATACCAAAACAGGTTTTTAGGGTTCTGATTTAAGTGGATTAATAATTTTTTTGCAAAAAAAACAAACAGAATATCAAAACTTATTAAAATCAACCTCAGTGAAATTATAAAACCCATTATTGAGTTTTTTGCTAACCAAGCCGAAATAGCGTAAATAAACTGACTGGTCGGTGGGTAATTTGAATAATGACTAGCATTAAGCTCTCCCATACCTTGAAGAAGAACGTCTGCTTGGGTGATATTTTGCTGTATACCTTCTTTAAAATAGTAGTTAACATTTTCAATAAATGGGTTAACTCCTTGTAAAACTAGCTGTCCATCCCAAAAAAATCTAAAAAAATCTTGAGAAAGATTAGGTATAGCCCATATAAAAATTAACCTGTAAATTAAAGCTAAATAAAATAAATGGTTGAAGCTTAATTTACTCTTTTCAATCACAACATAAGTAACCAAAAAACTTATAGCTGTCAATAAAATTAATTGAAAAAAATCTGATCGCACAGTAAAGTAGGCTAGAGTACCATAGGATAAACTTCCTATGATTGCCAAAATAATAACTGTATTGTAAGAAAAATTCTTTGGTATAAGATTGGCTAATCTCATAATTGAGACCTAAAAGTTGGTTATTAAAGATTTGAATGCAACATAACCAAACCCGAAAAATAACATTATATGAAAAATAATTAAACCAAAATCCTGAGTATAAAAAGCACTAAAAATAGCAAAGCCAAAATATATGAATAGAATGAGTTCTATTAAAACGCTTATTGGTATTTTTTTATTAATATAAATATTAGCCTTCCAGCTGTCTTTAACCTTACTAATGTTAAATTTTGGTGTTCTAATAAAGGCAGATTTTTTACCGAAATGACCTTCTAAAACAGCTATAGTATTATGAACAGAAAACCCCATAGCTACAGAAAAAAAAGTGAAAAACATTCCTATAAATTTAAACCAGTTTTTTATTCCTCCACCATGAATTCTAGTATAAGACTGCCAGTAGCAAAAGAAGAATATCACTGTACTTATAGCAAAAAATGCTAACGCGTTAAACACCCAATTGAGCTCTGGATGATCTTTTTTAATGTAAAGTACAGGCACACTAAGAATTGATATTAGGAGTACAATTAAAAACATACTACTGTTAAGCAGGTGAAAAAAACTGTGGAATTTAGTCCGATTAGAAATTGATTTATCTTTTAATAATCTTACACTAAATTTTTTAAAATTTTCGGCAGCACCTTTGTTCCATCTAAATTGTTGAGATCTTGCAGCACTCATAATCACTGGTAATTCTGCTGGTGTTTCTACTTCTTCTAAATATTTAAATTTCCAGTGTTTAAGTTGAGCTCTATAGCTTAAATCTAAATCTTCAGTAAGGGTGTCGCCTTGCCAATTTCCAGAATCGAGTATACATGTTTTTCGCCAAACACCTGCTGTGCCATTAAAATTGATAAAATGTTTTCCGAAATTTCTTCCAACTTGTTCTAAAACGAAATGAAAATCAAGAGCAAAGGCTTGTATTTTAGTAAGTAGAGAATAATCTCTGTTGATATGTCCCCATCGAGTTTGTACAACCCCAATTTTTTCATCTTTAAAGTAAGGGATTGTTTTTAGTAACCAATCTGATTTAGGCATAAAATCAGAATCAAAAACTGCTATAAAATCTCCTTTAGCTATTTCTAAACCTGCTTTTAAAGCCCCTGCTTTAAACCCTTCTCTGTTTTGTCTTCTTATATGTTTAATGTTTATACCTTGACTTTGTAATGATTTTACTTTTTCTGCTGTTGTGTTAACTGATTCATCTTCAGAATCATCTAATACTTGTATTTCAAGCTTATCTTGAGGGTAATCTAGCTTAGAGATATTTTCTAATAACCTGTTGACGACATATAATTCGTTATAAACAGGAAGCTGAATGGTAACATTAGGTATATTATTTGAGTCTGAAAAATCAAACTTAGGCGCATTATTAGTGTTTTTTTTTGCCTTCACATAATTAATCAATAAATTAAGCTGAGCTAAACTGTAAATAAATATAAGACTCAAGCAAAGCCCATAAAGACTCACAATGATATAATCCATAAATTAAAAACTTTGGCGTTGAATAAATTATTTTACAAAGATATTACCTTTATTAAGTAAAACAATAAACATAGACATTAAACGGTTAAGCTTATTGTCGTAATGTTACTATAAGCTTACACTTGATAAATTAAGAAAAATGAGTGGTATTTGCTTCAACCTCTTCTGTTAAAGATTGGCTTTTAAATTCTGGAACTAGCAATTTAAGACCTTTAACACTTTTATTTTGGTTGTTGTCTTTAATGAAATATGCTAAATCACTAAGCAATTTAATTTTCGAGTTATCAAAATTATAAGTCGCTTTAGCAATAAGAATTTTTTGATGATGAGTGGGTAAAGTATTTTCTTTATCAGCAAGCAACTCTTCATACAATTTTTCTCCTGGTCTTAAGCCTATAAATTTAATTTTGATATCAACATCGGGAGTCAAACCAGATAATCTAATCATATTATTTGCCAAATCTAAAATCTTAACAGGTTTCCCCATATCAAATACAAAAATCTCACCACCTTTACCCATTGCTCCTGCTTCAAGTACTAATTGACATGCCTCGTCAATTGTCATGAAATATCTTGTAATATCAGGGTGAGTCACAGTCAAGGCTTCTTTATTTTCTATTTGCTTTTTGAAATAAGGAATTACAGAACCATTTGACCCAAGCACATTTCCAAATCTAGTCGTAATAAAAGTTGTATTGTCAGATACTTTTCTCGATTTAGATTGAACATATAATTCTGCTGCTCTTTTTGAAGCTCCCATTATATTTGTAGGATTAACCGCTTTATCTGTAGAGACAAATACAAATCTATCTATAACATTTTCTACAGCTAAGTCTACTAAATTTTTTGTGCCACAGAAGTTCACATCCATAGCTTCTATAGGGTTACCTTCCATCATAGGAACATGCTTATATGCTGCACCATGAAAAACTATCTGAGGCTTAAAGGTTTCAAATATTTGTTTTAGACGCTTATAGTTTCTAACATCTGCAATTATAGCATCGTAATTCACGCTTTCATGCCTCTTATTCATATACAGACTCATCTCGTGGAGTGGGGTTTCTGCATTATCAAGCATGATAATTTTTTTGGGTTGAAATGCAGTAAGTTGTTTAACAATATCACTCCCAATAGACCCAGCAGCACCAGTAACAAGAATTGTTTTATCCTTATAAACATGTTGGAGTTTTGAACGATTTAGTTTTATGGGAGTTCTTTGTAAAAGGTCTTCTAATTTTACTTTTTTAATATTTGATAAAATTGAATCTTCATCCCAATTTTCAATTTCTGGAAGTTTATAAATATTAAAATTTTTATTGAGAAGCACGTTTAAAACCCTCGAGTCATTTTTTCTAAGTCTTTTAAGTTTTTCTCCAGTTACAATAACTGTATTGTGTGTTTCAGTTGACTCTATGTCGTTAAAATTGATGATAGGTAAATCTAAAATTCTTTTCTTTTTTAGAATATTAGCTTCAGAAATAAATCCTGCCAACTGATATTCTGTTTGAGTGTCATTATTTATACTTTCAGCTATAGCAACATCTGTTAGACTAGTACCTAAAATATAAACGTGTTTATTTGAGCTTGTTTTATGAATAGCTTGGTAGGTTTGTTTTATGATGATTCTGTAAAAAAACAAAAACGTAAATGCTATAAACCCATAAACAACAACTCCTGTGTTAGGAAAAATACGGTTTTCGCCTATATAATCGCATACCATATTAATGCTAAAAATTATAAAAATGGTAAATAAAATAGATTGTATTTGTTTAAAAGCATCTTTTAAATTTGTGTATCGAATAATACCTAAATAGGATTTAAAAAACACAATAGATAAAAATTGAATAACAAATATTATCCCAAAATTAATCCAGTAATTATCACCCAGTTTAAAATAGCTTGTAGAAGTACTTATTAATATAAAGGTTAAAAATAAGGCAATAAAACTCAAAAAAGTATCAATCCACAAAATGAGTCCTCGTGGAACGTGGTATCTCGATATTTTTTTTAGTTTATGATACAGATGTTTTTTAATTGTAAGCATAATAAATAGGTTAGTTAGCACATTTTCAATACAAAACTAAGAATTTATTACTTAACATATACAAAAAAATTATATTTGCAAGCATGATTAAAATTATAACCTTCAGTTTAGCTGTTATTTTATTTAGCAGTTGTGCAAGTAAAAAAGATGTGATATATCTTCAAGATATTGATGATACACAGCTAGAAAACATTTCTAAAGTCAAACCTCAACCTACTGTTCAGGTAACTGATATTTTAAAAATAGACATTAAGGCATTAGATCCAGAAAGTGTCATGCCCTTCACAAAAAGCCTAATGGCCGGAAATTCTGGTGGCCAACAAGTCGGTTTACTAAAACTACAAGGTTATTTAGTAGACGAAGACGGCAATGTTGACTTGCCTGAAATAGGAAAAGTGGAAATTGCTGGTTTAAGTTTATCTCAAGCTGAACAAAAAATCAAGTCGAAACTTTCGCCTTACTTAAAAGACCCATACGTTTCTATTAGGATTTTAAATTTTAAATTTACCATTCAAGGTGAAGTAAATCAACCTGGCACTTACGAAATTACTGAACCCAATTTTACCCTATTACAGGCTTTAGGGATGGCTGGCGATTTAACCATTAGAGGCAGAAGAGATAATATAGTAATAGTTAGAACTTTAAACAATGAAAGAATAACTAAAAGGATAAACCTCACAAAAACAGAATGGATGAATTCTGATTTTTATTTTATCAGACAGAATGATTGGATTTATGTAGAGCCTAACAACCCTCAAGTAAAAACAGCTGGATTTATTGGTAATATTGGGGTTTTAACTTCTGTTGCATCCATTTTACTCTCTGCGGTAGTAATAATTACCAGATAACACCTCAACCTTATTCAAAATGTCTATAGAAAACAAAACCTCATATCCTGACAATACTAATAGCAACGAAAGTTTAAAAAAAGAAATTTTTAAATATCTAAAGTTTTGGCAGTGGATCATAGCAAGTGTTGTAGTCATTATGGCTTTGTGTTATTTATATTTAAGGTATTCTCCAAATATATACGAAACAAGTGCTAAGATTAAAATTCTCAAAAAGAAAGATAGTGGAATGGATTTATCAGGTCTTGTAGGTAACTCTCCATTATTTGATATGAGTAAAATCAATCTAGAAAATGAGATGCAAATTTTAAAGTCTAGACGCCTTATAGAGAAGGTAGTCAATGAGCTTAACTTGGACACCTATTACTATGTAAGCGGGAGAATAAAAGATAATGAAGTTTTTGGTGCTGAAATACCTTTTCAAGTCAATTGGTTGAATACTGAGGGATCAAATTCTCAGTTCGTATATAGTAATACTTTTGCTTTTGAACTTGTCAATAGCAGTCAATTTGAGCTAAGAGTTATTGAAAGCTCTTTTAAAAAGACCTTTAGTTTTGGTGAAGAAATTATAATTGAAAATTCTCAATTTGTAATACATAGAAACCCTCTATTTGACTATGAAAACAAATCGCCTGAAGGCAGAACAATCTTTTTTAATTACAGGCCTGTAAGTAGAGCTGTCGGTAGCCTTATAGGAAAAATAAACACAGAACCCGTAGGAGATAAAAGTGAAGTTTTACAAATAAAAATCAATGGCGAAAATAAAGCTAAAAATGAAGCTATAGTTAATGAGTTGGTAGATAAATTTAACCAAGATGGTATTGAAGACGATAGAGCAATCGCCATAAGGACTGAAGCATTTGTTACAGAACGACTAAAAATGCTTGTCAATGAATTAGACACGGTAGAGTCTGATTTAGTTAATTTTAAAAGCTCCAATGATATTGTTGATATTGAAACTGGTGCACAAATGATGTTTCAAACTTATTCAGATGCTGAAAAAAGGAAATCTGAAATTCAAACACAACTTCAAATTTCTAAATTTTTAAAAAATGAAATAGAAAGCAACTCTCCCTATAGTTTGTTACCCGGCAATATAGGCATTGAAAATAGTACCACTACAAGCTTAATCGAAAACTATAATCAATTAGTAATTCAAAGAAATAAATTATTAAACTCTTCAACTAATCAAAATCCTCAAGTCAAAAGGATATCAGAAGAACTTGACAAATTGTATTCTAATATTAAAAATTCAATAGAAAATTATTTAAGTAGCTTAGAAATATCATTACAAAATATATCCAAAAGAGAAGAAAAGGCCGATGCCACTATTGAATCTATGCCTGAAAAAGAAAAAATTGTTAGCTCTATTCAACGACAACAAGCCGTAAAAGTAAAATTGTATATCTTTTTACTTCAGAAAAAAGAGGAAGCAGCTTTGTCAGCTGCAATTACAGCACCTACTGCAAAAGTTGTTGATTATGCTTTCACTTCTTCTGCTCCTATTAGCCCTAAACCTAGGATGATATATTTAGGAGGTCTAATTGCTGGCTTAGGCTTACCTATTGGGATTTTATATCTGATTTTTTTATTTGACACAAAAATTTCAACCAAAGAACAAGTTCAATCTCGATTAAACATACCTGTTATTGCAGAAATACCGCTTAATAAAGAATATAATGGAAAAATTATAAAACCGACCGATAACTCTTCGTTGGCTGAATCTTTTAGAATTTTGAGAACCAATTTAAATTATTTTATTACCAATAA
>JASMTR010000041.1:0-51893 GCA_041694175.1 Bacteroidales bacterium | reverse complement strand
TATTCCACACAAACTGACCAAACAGGTTATTATGAGCTTGAACTTCCACTGGGAAAGTATCAAATGGTCTTTGCGTTTGGCAACACTAAAACTATTGAAGTCAATTTAACCGCATCTAAAACGCTTGATGTCGATTTAGCAAAAGCTGTAGAAAGCTTGGAAGAAGTTTCTGTGCAAGCCGTTAGAGTGGATGCGGATTCGCCAATAACACACTCTAATTTTTCAAAAACTGAAATCGCTAAACGAAATCTCGGTCAGGATATCCCGATATTAATGAAATTTCTACCTTCCGTCGTTTCGGCTTCAGATGCAGGAAATGGCGTCGGCTATACCTCTATTCGCGTTCGGGGAAGTGACAACTCTCGTGTCAACGTCACCATAAACGGTATTCCGTACAACGACCAAGAAAGTCAAGGCACATTCTGGGTCAATTTGCAAGATTTTGCCTCTTCAACCGAAAACATTCAATTGCAACGCGGTGTCGGCACATCCACTAATGGCTCAGGTGCGTTTGGTGCAAGCTTGAATATTTTGACTGATAAATATTCTAAAGAAGCTTATGCCGAATACAATTCTAGTTACGGCTCGTTTAACACCTGGCGAAACAACGTCAAATTTAGCACTGGCTTACTCAACGACCACTTTGAAGTCTCTGGAAGATTATCCAAAATAGAATCTGACGGCTATGTAGATCGCGCAACATCAGATTTAAAATCGTATTTTTTGCAAGCCAACTATACAGACGATAACACTTTAATTAAAGCCTTAGTTTTTGGCGGAACAGAAGTGACTTATCAATCTTGGTTTGGTGTTGATAGAGAAACACTTGAAACCAATCGAACTTTTAATCCAGCAGGTCAATTCACTGACGAGAATGGCAATACCAAATTTTATGACAATGAAGTTGATGACTATGCTCAAGACCACTACCAATTGCACTGGAACCAAAGTTTTGATCAAAATTGGTCTTCTAATGTGAGTTTAAATTATACCTACGGAAGAGGATTTTTTGAACAATTTGTGGAAGATGCAGACTTAGCTTTTCACGAGATAGGCACTGTTGAAGTTGGCAACGAAAGCATTGAAACCTCAGACTTGGTTCGTCGACGTTGGTTAGATAACGATTATTATGTGGTAAATGCCAATATCAACTATTCTGATAACCAGTGGGATTTCACATCTGGAGCTTTTTATAGTTATTACGACGGTGACCATTTTGGAGAAGTGATTTGGTCGAGATTTGCTGGAAACAGCCTCATTCGGGATCGTTATTATGATGGCAATGGCACCAAAAAAGAATTTACCACCTTTGCCAAAGCTACTTGGCGAATTGACGATCAGTGGCAAGTTTATGGAGATTTACAAGGCCGTTTTGTAAGTTACGAAACTTCAGGCCTAACTTCAGATAAGGTCAATTTGTTGGTAGATGAAAGTTATGAGTTTTTTAACCCTAAAGCAGGTTTGACCTATCGAGTAAATACTAACCATCAGCTTTATTTTTCTTATGGTCGTGCCCATCGAGAGCCACGCCGACAGGACTTTGAAAACGGTATTGATACTGCTGAACGCTTAGACGATTTTGAATTAGGTTGGCGCTATAAAACTCAAAACTCCAGTGTCAACACCAATATTTATTATATGAAATTTGATGATCAGTTGGTGCTTTCCGGTGCTTTAGATGATGTGGGAAATCCCATTCGAGAAACCAGCGGAAAATCATATCGTTTAGGGCTTGAAATAGAAGGTCAATTTAAACTTAATAAGCAATGGTCACTACAGCCTAATATTGCTTTAAGCACAAATAAAAACCAAGATTTTGTGGCACCATTAAATGGTGAATTGGTTAACTTAGGAGATACAAATATTTCATTTTCACCAGAAATTGTAGCAGGTAATCAATTGAGTTTTCAACCTATTCCAGAATTTCAAATTAACTTTTTAAGTAAATATGTCGGCGAGCAATATATGGGCAATATTGACAGTGAAGCTTCAAAATTAAATGATTTTTTTGTCAATGATTTAAATTTGGTTTATCGTTTTAAAAACATTTCAGTCTTTGATGAAATTGTCTTAACAGGTTTAATCAATAATGTGTTTGATGCTGAATACGAATCTAATGGCTTCTTCTTTTTCTTTGAAAGCGCTGATGAAAATGGCAATCCCACAACCGTTGAAGGCTCAGGTTTTTATCCACAAGCGGGAATTAATGTGTTGTTTGGAGCAAGTTTTAGGTTTTAACTTAAGTGATCAAGTATACAACAAATAGCCTTTTGTAAACAAAACAACTTAATTTTCAAAACCCCAGAGGTTAAAAAAAAGTGTTTTAAATGTTGACTTCGACTCCGTTCAGCCACCTTTAATGAACAATCTTGATTATAAATCTGGATTTTCCTTCTTAATTTGTCTGATTTTAAGCTTTAGGTATTGAATTAGTAAAGTCAATAGTTTAATCACAAAAAAGACTAAAACCAACGCTAAAATCAGTATAAAAAATTGATAAATAAAGATACCTGAGTGAAAATCCATAATCATAATTTTTTAGAAAGAATAGAAACAGCAATTTAAAAAAATAAAAGTTAATTTGCTTATACGGAAATATTCCTTATTTTTATGGAATATTTCCTTAATTACATATAATGAAAACTGATTTACCTCTTGAAATCCAACGCTTTAAACAAATCCGTGATACGGAAGGCTTGACCCAAAATGAGTTTGCTGAGGTCTTAGGGATCAAAAAATCTACGGCAGATATTGAACGTGGACGTACAAAATTGTCAGGCCAAGTGGTGATGCAGTTGCTTAAAAATTTCAATATCAATCCACTTTGGTTATATGGCGAAAGCCGTCAAAAAGAAATTGATTTATACAAAGCTGACACCATGCCCAAAGTTGTAACTGTCAATCCTGACGGGCAAGACAACATTTCAATGGTTAATCAAAAAGCAGCAGCAGGTTACCCGCATAACGTGCAAGATACGGAGTGGTATCAAAAACTGCCTGCTTTTGATATGCCATTGCCTGAATATCGACACGCTACTTATCGTGGTTTTCAAGTAGAAGGCGACAGTATGTTGCCTGATTTTAGACCTGACGATTGGGTTTTGGCCAAAGCCGTTGAAAACTTGAGTTTAGCAACCAACAACAAAGTTTATATCATTGTTTTATATGATTCTGTTTTGCTGAAAAAAATTGAAAAACAAAGTGATGCTAAAACCTTAAAATTAATTTCTACTAACGAAATTTATCCGCCTTATACTATCGAAACTAAAGATATTCAAGAGTTGTGGGAAGTGACCAGTAAATTGACTTTTAGTGTCAATGAACATTCAGAAAACAGTATGCTAAAAAAACTCGAAGCCTCAATGGAAGAACTTAAAGCCCAACTAAATCAAGTTAAAATTAATTAATGGATTTTAATAATTTATTTGATTTTTTAGAAGAGCTTCAAAACAACAATCATAAGGATTGGATGGATGCTAATCGCCAACGCTACCATAACATACGAGATGAATATTTGAAATGGTTGATGCAATTGGACGTTGAACTTTCAGAGATTGATCAAGATTATTATCCTACACCTAAGAAAAAAATTCTCAATCGCATCAATAACAATTTGCTTTATCACCCTAACAAACCGATTTACAAAGACCATTTTGGCGCAGGTTTGGATAAACGCCCAAACACCAGTGATTTTTATATTCATATTGGCATAAACGAAAGCTTTTTGGCTGGCGGGTTTTATAAACCCAAATCATCAAATTTAAAAAGTATTCGAGAAGCTTTAGATTATGATGGTGAAGTTTTTAAAACTATTCTAAAAAAGCCTTCTTTTAAAAACACTTTTGGTGAAATGATGGACGATGATAAACTCAAAACTTCACCCAAAGGTTACTCAAAAGATCACGAGCATATTGATTTACTACGCTATAAAAGTTTTGCAGTGATGCATAATTTAACTAAGACAGACATTTTGGATAAAGACTTTAAAACCAAAATCAAAAAAGTGTATTTAGAGATGTTACCCTTTAGACGATACCTCAATAAAGCGGTGAGTGTTTAATCTTTGTTGTCTTCTAATTCTGACAACTTTTTTTCCTGAGCCGCTTTTATTTGACGGATTATTGTCATTGAAGTGACCAACAAAATTAACGCCAAGACCAAATAAGGATTAATCTCATTAGTGATAAAATCGTAGATGGTATAAATGAGAATAACCAACCAAAAAAACATAACAGTATAAAGTATGGCTTTTAAGGTTTTGATACTGGATTTAAGTGTTTTTTTGGTTTTCATTCTGAAATATTTTTTGTGCAAAGCTTAAAAAATTAATTGAATTAGGCACTTGCTTAATAGTCATATTTATTCATTTCCCTAGCGAAATTGGCGTCTTTGCGGTTATTTATTTTCACCGTTGAGACTCAATGAACGCAAAGGTTTATGATTTTTATTTAATAAAACATAAAAAATTAATTTCAAAAGAAACTTCCAATAGTTATTATTGAACAAATGATTAATGCTAAAACACTAAGGATAAATAATAAATTCTTTTTACTTTTCATTAAATGTATTATCCCAATAACTACAAATACAATTTGTGCAATGAGAAATGGGATTGTTAGTAACTCCCTAAAGACTCCAATTAGAACAAAATCTATTTGGTAAAAGTTGATTAACCAAATCAGAATAAAATAAAATACAATTGCAAAATTTGCAATGCTTAAATTTCTATTTGAAAACAATGTATTCATCTATTCAAATTTAGCATAATATTTTTTAATGCTTTGCTCAGCTTTTTTGTATTGAATACTAAAGCGATTAGGGTGTCTTTCTGATGGTTTTTGGATCAATTAAACTAGGCTTTGTAGTAAAATACTTAATATTACTACTAGAATTTTTCGATTTTCTATAACTTCCGAACAACCTCTTAAATTTGATATTTAACATTTAAAATTTGTATTCTGTTAAAATATTGTTAATTTAGTTGTTTTAAATCTTTTATTATGAAATTCAACAACTCAAGAAAATATACAAAAGTAGTTTTCTATATTTTGGTTTGATGATTATTATCTCATTTAGTTTTTATAGCCAAAATATAGACTGTATGACAGAAGTTTTTGAAAATCAATTAACTTCTAGTAACAGCAGTTGCAATCCTAACTTAAACTTTTCATATTCAACAGACCCCAATTTTTTAGCTTCATTTCCAGAGAAAACAATAAGTGTTTACTTTTGGGCTATCAATAAATCTGATAGCACTAGCGTAAACCCTTTTAAAACCTTAAATTTACAAGAATCAGTGGACTTATTAAATGGTCAATATATCATTAACTTGGTAACAGATAATGTTATTGAAGATACTAAAACAATAATCAAAAACTAAAATTATGAAACTTAAATTTTTATTGATTAATGCTGCATTATTTTTGTGTTTCTCAACTAATGCACAAGTTACCTTAATACCTGACCAAAATTTTGAACAATCTTTAATCGATCAAAATATTGATTCGGATGGAACCATCAATGGACAAGTTTTGACCAGTGATATTAATACTATAAATAATCTGAATTTTGGATTTAATTTAATTACTAATTTAACTGGACTTCAGGACTTTGCACAACTTCAAAATTTTACTATTGATAATTTAGATTTATCTAATAGTAACCTAACGCTAAACCTCACAGCTAATACGATGCTAGAAACATTAACAATGAATGGTGGAGACGATGCGTTTACACATTTTGTAGAAAAAATAGATTTGAGCGATAATCCTAACATCAATCAAATTTTCACCCCTGGAATTTGGTCCTTAAAAGAAATAGACTTAAAATCAGGTACAACGGATGTGAGTAACCTAAGCATAAATATTGATATTGGTTTTCCGCTTCCACCACCTGGAAGTCAAGCCTCGTCTTCACAGGAACAAGATTTTTGTATAAAAGTTACAGACAAAGATGCTGCCATAGCTGGAACAGGTGTTTATAGCAATTGGACTATCAGTGCCAACAACAATCCATACTTTTTTTCTGAAACCTGCACTTTAAACACTGAAAGCTTTAAGCTTGAATCAGTAAGTATTTATCCCAATCCTACAAGTGATATCATTAATATTAAAGCTAATAATATACAATTAAAATCCGTCAAAATATTTAGCCTTCAAGGTCAACTCGTCAAAACTTTCAACAATTTAGAGGTTCAAAATTTGGATGTTAGTGATTTATCCAGTGGGATGTATTTTTTAGATTTAGAAAGTGAGCAGAGTGTTGTTAGGAGAAAATTAATCAAAAAATAAAATGTTTCCACTCTAAAAATGGGAACTATAACTAATTGTATTTCCTCACTGGGTGTGACTTTTATTCAAATTTAGCATAATATTTTTTAATACTTTGCTCAGCTTTTTTGTGTTGAATGCTAAAGCGATTAGCGTGTCTTTCTGAAGCTCGATTGTGATTGTGAAACCACTTCCAAAGAAAACCACCCGCAAACCAAGGTTGATCCCAAACGCTTTCCATCAAGCCTTTTAGTAAAATATCTTGTACGACTTCATTGGTTTGACCGTCTATTCGGATGGAGTGCCAAGGCTCTTTACCCGCGTAGTCTATACTGCGATAACCAAATTCTGTAAATAAAATGGGGTTATCATGTTTTTCACTTAAAGCTTTCAGGTTTTGTGAAATGGGTTGCCAGGCCTTTTTGACAGAATCTAATTGTGGGGTTTTTTGGTCTGAAATGGGGAAATAGGCATCCACACCAATATAATCTAAATCAGACCAAAAGGGCACATTGTCAATTTTATCCCAATTTTCAGCATAAGTCAATTCTCCAGAATAAACTTTTTTTACAGATGTAATTAATGAAGTCCAAAATTGAGGTCGTTCAGAAACAAAGTTGTTTAATTCAGTACCGATACAAAACATTTCTACGTTGGTTTCCTCAGCAACTTTGGCATACAACATAATCATATCGGCATAATTTTGTTCAAAGGTTTTCCAATCGCTTTCTGTTTTCATAGCAATATATCCTGTAAAATCGCCACCACCAATCCATATTTGTGGCTTAAGCATCACTTTAATATCATTGCTGTGCATCATTGTAATACTTTGTTTCACACCCGCAACACGTTCGCCATACCATTGTCTTTCATTATTGTAAAAGAGTTGTGTTGAATCTGCTTTTCTCATAAATGCAAATGGCATAATTGACACCCAATTCGCATGAATATCCAAAATAGGATCAATGTGTTTTTGCTGAATTGTATCTCTTGAAGCTACAAAACTAAGACCGTTAATTTTTGATATTTTTTGGGTCTGTGGTTGACAATTACTAAACAAGAGAAAAATCAATACTGTTAGGCTAAAACCTAAAAAAGCTTTGCGCATACGTTTTATTTTAAATGAATTTAAATTGTAAACTTAAAAGTGTCAAAATAAAAGAATTATGAAGATTTCATTAGCTTTAGACGGTTAAAGTTTTAAAAATTAATTAAGGACATAGTTTTATATTCGACCTTAAATTCGCAAAGTTTTATTTATGAAGCATATCGCAATTATTGGTAATGGTATAGCTGGCGTTACTGCGGCAAGACATATTAGAAAACAATCTGATCATAAAATTACATTGATTTCTGCCGAAGCTGAACATTTCTTTTCTCGAACGGCATTAATGTATGTCTATATGGGTCATATGAAATGGCAACACATCAAACCTTACGAAGATTGGTTTTGGGATAAAAATCGAATTGAGCTCAAACAAGGTTATGTAAAAACCATTGATAAAGACAACAAACAATTGCTTTTTGAAGATCAATCTCAATTGAAATATGATAAACTCATCATTGCCTGTGGTTCCAAACCCAATAAATTCGGTTGGCCGGGACAAGACCTTGATGGCGTTAGCGGGATGTATTCTAAACAAGATTTAGAAACCATAGAACAATACGCACCAAATCCCGAACAATGCAAAAGAGGCGTAATTGTTGGCGGTGGCTTAATAGGTATCGAGTTGGCTGAAATGCTGCGTTCAAGAGATATTCCAGTCACAATGTTAGTCCGCGAAAAAAGCTTTTGGAATGGCGTTTTACCTGATGGCGAGTCTCAAATGATCAACGAACATATTTTAGAACATCATATTGATTTAAGACTTGGCGTCAACTTAGAGTGTATTAACGCCGATGAAAACGGTAAAGCCAAATCCGTTATCGTTAAAGAAACTGGTGAAGAAATTGAATGCGATTATGTCGGGCTAACAGCAGGAGTTTCACCAAATATTGACTTTTTAAAAGACAGTGGTATTGAAACGGGAAAAGGAGTAAAAGTGAATAAATATTTAGAAACCAATATTGAAGATGTTTTTGCCATTGGCGATTGTGCGGAACAACAAAAGCCCACGGGGAAACGACCACCTGTAGAAGCAGTTTGGTATACAGGAAGAATGATGGGCGAAGTCGTTGCTCAAACGATTTGCGGGAGACGAACCCCTTATAAGCCTGGGCATTGGTTTAATTCTGCAAAATTTCTTGATATTGAATACCAAACCTACGGATGGGTTTTCCCAAAACGCCATTGCGAAGAATATGAAAAACATTTTCATTGGCGTCACCCTGAAGATAAAGTATGCGTGACTTTATCCTATCACAAAGACACCCGCAAATTTTTAGGGATTAACACTTTCGGTATTCGTATGCGACATGAGGTTTTTGATAAATGGTTGACAGAAGAACGGGATATTGATGATGTGGTAAAAAACTTAAAAGAAGCCAATTTTGACCCTGAATTTTTTAAAACTTATGAAAAAGATATATATAAATCCTATAAGAATCAATTATTATTAAAAGCTTAAAATAAAATATAAGCTTAGACCTCACAGGTTTTTGAAACCTGTGAGGGCCATATAAAAAACATAAATATATGAGTACATCACAAAATATGTCCATGACTGGGCGCGCAGCAGATAGTTTAAATGCGCAACAAAAAATATCAGCTGTTATTGGTATGATTGGACTATTAATTTTGGGTATTTCAGCGTTTAATGTGCAATTGCAACCACAAGCACTTTGGCTGTCTTTATCTTTAATTATGATTGCCGGGGGTATTGTTTGGTATGCCAAAGCTTCGTATGCAGGCACTGAGCCAGGTATTAAAAATGATGGTGTGTTTTTTAAGTCCATTTCGTCACGCGGACTTTGGGCTTATCTTACTGGAATTGGTTTAACAGGATTTTACATTTTACTTTATTTTTATCCAGAGTTTTTAGGTCTTGTTAAAGATGGAGATAACACGGGTATCATTTCACTATTTGACCCTTTGAGCAAAGCTTTAAGCGGCAATCCGGCCAGCCAGTGGTTTGTGTATGGAACGCTTTATACTTTAGTGATTTTAGCCTTTGGGATTAAATTTATGTGGAAATACAGACACAGCAAATATCAGCAAATCAGAACTATTTCTGTGATGTTTTTTCAGACATCTTTTGCTTTTTTGATTCCTGAGTTTATGGCTCGATTAAACGGAGATAAATTAAACTTACCATACTACGATTTAAAAAATATTTGGCCTTTAAATTATTACAATTTTGATCAATACAGAATAGATGCTATGATCAGCTCAGGCGATATTGGCATAGCCTTGTTGATTTTCGGTTTGGCTTCTATATTCATCATCACTCCTATTTTGACTTATTTTTACGGCAAACGTTGGTATTGCTCTTGGGTTTGCGGTTGTGGTGGCTTGGCAGAAACTTCTGGCGATAGCTTTAGACAGTTAAGTGACAAGTCACTTTTTGCCTGGCGTGTAGAGCGTTGGGTTATCCACAGTGTATTGGTGTTTGTTACCTTAATGACAACAGCAGTGGTCTATTCCTACCTTAAAACTGATCAATATTGGCTTCACGGCGACACGTTTTTATGGGCAGTTGGCATTTTGCTGACACTTATTTTTGCTGGGGTGATGATTTTTAAACGCGACCAGTTTAAGAAAGATGCTAAAATTGGTGCTGTAGCTTATATGGTAGTCATTTTAGCACTTTTAGGCTTACACGCTTTTCAAGACGTGCAATTGTTTTTATTTGACAGCTACAAGCTGCGAAGCACTTATGGTTTTTTAATTGGCAGTATTTTTTCTGGTGTGATTGGCACTGGCTTTTACCCGATTTTTGGCAACCGCGTGTGGTGTCGATTTGGTTGTCCGATGGCGGCAATTTTAGGTTTTCAGCAACGCTTGTTTTCCAAATTTAGAATCACCACTAATGGTGGTCAATGTATTTCTTGTGGAAACTGCTCTACCTATTGTGAAATGGGCATTGACGTGAGAGCTTACGCCCAAAAAGGCGAAAATATTGTGCGCTCATCTTGTGTAGGTTGTGGTATTTGCTCAGCTGTTTGCCCACGCGGTGTGCTCAATCTTGAAAACGATAGCCCAAGTGGTCGTATCAATTCTAAAGATGTATTGTTAGGTAATGATGTAGATTTGATGGATTATGTGAACGGCTCAACAAATTAATAATTTTAAAACAAGCCTTTAATATTTCCTTCAGCATCTACATCAATTTGTTCTGCAGCCGGATGAGCTGGTAGACCAGGCATTCGCATCATATTTCCAGCAATTGGAATAATAAAACCTGCACCCGAAGCGACTTCAATTTCTCTGATGGAAAGCGTAAAACCCTCAGGTCTGCCAAGACGTTTATCATCGTCTGATAGTGATTTTTGAGTTTTAGCCATACAAATTGGCAATTTGTTTAAGCCCAGATTTTGAATGCGTTTCAAATCCAATTTAGCTTGAGCAGAATATTCAATATTTGAAGCTCCGTAAATATTTTTTGCAATGATATATATTTTGTCTTCAACAGGTTGCTCCCATTTATACAAAGCTGAAAAATTATTTTTCGAAGTTGTTTTTAAAGTTTCAACAACTGCTTTTGCCAATTCCAAAGCACCATTTCCTCCATCAGCCCAAACATTGGCAAGAGCAACTTTTACACCATACTGCTTTCCGAAATCTTTAATAACTTGAATTTCTTCTTGAGTATCTGCAGTAAATTGATTAATTGCAATGATTGGAGTGATGTTGAATTTTTGAACGTTTTCAATATGTTTTTCTAAGTTCGGTAACCCATTTTTAACGGCTTCAGCATCAGGTGTGCTGAGTTCTTTTAGACTTTTGCCGCCGTGATATTTTAAGGCTCTTATTGTAGCCGTTAGCACAACGATTTCAGGTTTTAAATCAGCACTTTGGCATTTGATATTTAAAAACTTTTCGCCTCCTAAATCAAAACCGAAACCAGCTTCGGTGATGGTATAGTCAGCAAGACTCATACCCATTTTAGTCGCAATAACAGAATTAGTGCCTTGAGCAATATTAGCAAAAGGACCACCGTGAATAAGAGCTGGATTGCCTTCTATGGTTTGTACTAAATTTGGCTTTATAGCATCTTTTAGCAATGCTGCCATGGCGCCATTGGCTTTTAAGTCTTTAGCGTAAATAGGTGTTTTGTCGTGAGTAAAACCAATAAAGATACGTCCTAACCTTTGTTTTAAATCAGATAAATTATTGCTTAAGCATAATATTGCCATAATTTCAGAGGCTGCTGTGATGTCAAATCCTGTTTCTCGAGGAACACTCATCGTTGTTCCACCTAAGCCCACAATAATTTGTCGCAAAGCTCTGTCATTGACATCTAAAACCCGTTTCCATTTTACTGTTCGTGCATCGATATTAAGATTATTAGTCTTGCTTTGTATATTATTATCGATCATGGCGGCAAGCAAGTTGTTTGCCTTTTCAATAGCAGAAAAATCGCCTGTAAAATGAAGGTTAATATCTTCCATTGGTAACACTTGTGACTTTCCGCCACCTGTTGCTCCACCTTTTAAGCCAAAAACTGGCCCTAATGAAGGTTCTCGTAAAACGACAATACTTGATTTATTGAGTTTTCTAAGGCCTTCATTTAAGCCAATTGAAATGGTGGTTTTCCCTTCACCAGCTGGAGTTGGTGAAATGGCACTGACTAAAATCAATTTACTTTTTAGTGCTTTTTTATCGTCGATTAAATCTAATGGAAGCTTTGCTTTGTATTTCCCGTAATGCTCAAGATCTTCAGTTTTAATATGAAGTTTTTCAGCAATATTATTAATGTGTTGAAGTTGAACGGAATTGGCAATATCTAAGTCAGTCATAGCTTTAAAAATTTGACTTAAAATTACATTAAATAGAAAGCTTAACTAATGACATTAATCAGTATATCTTAAAAAATATGAGGGTATCAAAATTGCCAAGAGACAACATAGTCAACAATATCTAAAAACTTGATTTTTGGTAAGACTTTATTTATTTTACCATGACTTAGACGCTAAAAATAAATTATATTTAATACAAAATGAATTATAAAGTGTAAAATGTCTATTCATCTTTTTTAGACGACTTTCCTAAACCTTTTTCTTTATTCTTTTGTTTCATATGTTCACCGATTTGACTTGATGCTGTAAATGAAGCAATCATATTATTGAGCATATCACTTCCAGCTTGAGGAGAGTTCGGCAGTAAAATTAAATTGGTGTCGGTTTGTTCGCCAATAGATTGCAATGTGTCATAATGTTGAGTAACAACAATTAAAGCAGAAGCCTCCTGAGAATTGATACCGACATTATTTAATACATCAACGCTTTCTTCAAGTCCACGAGCAATTTCACGTCTTTGATCTGCAATACCTTGACCTTGAAGACGCTTGCTTTCTGCTTCAGCTCTGGCTTTAGCTACGATTTTTATACGTTCGGCTTCCGCTTCAAATTCGGCGGCGACTTTTTCACGCTCTGAGGCGTTGATGCGGTTCATCGCTTCTTTTACTTGTTGATCAGGATCAATATCGGTTACAAGCGTTTTAATAATGTCATAACCGTAATCGAGCATAGCTTCATTGAGTTCGCCTTTTACCGCAATAGCAATATCGTCTTTGCGCTCAAAAACCTCGTCGAGTTTCATTTTTGGGACTTCAGCTCTAACTACATCAAAAACATAAGACGTGATTTGAGCACGTGGACTTTCTAGTTTGTAAAAGGCATCGTAAACCTTTTCTTTCATTACCATATATTGTACTGAAACTTTAAGTTTTACAAACACGTCATCTTTTGTTTTAGTTTCTACCAAAACATCCAATTGCTGAACTTTAAGATTAATTCGACCAACGACTGAATCTATCACGGGTATTTTTAATTGAAAGCCTGAACTTCTTACACTTTGAAATTTTCCTAAGCGCTCAAGAATAGCAGATGTTTGTTGTTTAACTATAAAAAAGGTTTTGAAAAGCAACAAAACTCCAACAACAATAATAATGTAAGTCACAATAGAACCCATAATTTAATGATTTTGATAGTAAAAATAGTCAATTTTTCATTGTCATCACTTAAATTAAATGCGATTTTAATTAAAACCATCAACTAACCTCAATTTAATCTCTACCAATTTAGTAGGAAATAAATATTATTGTAATTTTGCATCTTATTCTTAGTTTTATGATAAAAGAATACAAACAAGCAGTACTAGCTGCTATAGCAGGAGGCAAAGAAATTTTAAGTATTTACAATACTGATTTTGAAGTTGAATATAAAGGTGATAATTCGCCCCTAACTTTAGCAGATCAAAAGGCTAATGAAGCCATAGTGGAGATGTTGAAACCACTTGACATCCCTATGATTAGTGAAGAAAATAAAAACAAAACTTTTGATGAGCGACAAAACTGGTCGCAATGCTGGATCATTGATCCTTTAGATGGGACTAAAGAATTTGTAAAAAGAAATGGTGAATTTACAGTGAATATTGCTTTAATTAAAAACCAAAAGCCCACATTTGGTGTTATTTACGTTCCTGTAACCAAAGAGTTATTTGTCGGTTTTGTTGAAGAAAACAAATCTTACAAGTTGATATGGGATGAGCAAAAGAATTTTGATGACAATTTTAATACTGTTGAATTGTTAAACCCTTCTGAGTCAGAAAAAATGAGAGTTGTCGGTAGCCGTTCACATATGAATGAAGAGACCCAACAATTTATCGACGAATTAAAAACCAAACAAAACAAACCCGTAGAAATTGTTTCAAAAGGCAGTTCTTTAAAATTTTGTCTCGTTGCTGAAGGACGGGCTGATGTTTACCCGCGATTTGCGCCGACAATGGAATGGGATACCGCAGCAGGTCAAGCTATTTGCGAAGCTGTTGGACTTCAGGTTATTGACCAAAAAACGCAAAAACCTATGGTTTACAATAGAGAAAACTTACTCAACAATTATTTCTTGGTGACTAAAAGTTAACAACTATGAATAATACGGTTTTTCACAATTATAATGTTACAAGACAAGACAGAGAACAACAGCTCAAACAAAAGGGTTTAGTCTTATGGTTCACAGGTTTATCGGGTTCTGGGAAGTCTACAATTGCTAATGCGGTTGAACAAGATTTGTTTAACTCTGGTTATAAAACTTACACCTTAGACGGCGATAACATCCGTCAAGGCATCAACAAAGGCTTAGGGTTTACCGCCAAAGACCGCGCTGAAAACTTAAGACGAATAGCCGAAGTCGCCAAACTTTTTGTGGATTCGGGTCAAATTTGCATAGCAGCATTTGTATCACCAACACAAGCCGACAGACAACAAGTGAAAGACATTATTGGTGTAGCTGATTTTATTGAAATATTTGTTGATACACCACTTGAAGTTTGTGAAAAACGTGATGTCAAAGGGCTTTACGCTAAAGCAAGAAAAGGTGAAATCAAAAACTTTACAGGAATTTCAGCGCCTTATGAAATTCCGAAAAGCCCAGATGTAATCGTTAAAACAGAAAACAAAAGTATAGAAGAATCTGCTCGTGAAGTGATTAAGCACATTAAACCACATTTGAAATCGAAAAATTATGAGTAAATATTATCTCAACTATTTAGACGAATTAGAATCTGAAGCCATATTCATTTTAAGGGAAGTTTGGGCACAATTCCAAAATCCTGTCATTATGTTTTCGGGCGGGAAGGATTCTATTTTAGTCACACATTTGGCGAAAAAAGCATTTTATCCTGCCAAAATTCCGTTTTCACTTTTACACGTTGATACGGGTCATAATTTTCCTGAAACGATTCAATTTCGAGACGATTTAGTCAAAAAACTCGGCGTGAACCTACTTGTAGGCTCCGTTCAAGAATCTATCGACAAAGGTCGAGTGATGGAAGAAAAAGGAAAAAATGCAACCAGAAATGCGTTGCAAATCACCACTTTGCTCGATGCCATTGAAGAACATAAAATTGACTGCGCCATCGGTGGCGGAAGACGAGATGAAGAAAAAGCCAGAGCCAAAGAACGCTTCTTTTCTCACCGTGATGAATTTGGGCAATGGGATCCTAAAAATCAAAGACCAGAATTGTGGAATTTGCTTAACGGCAAACATTTTGAAGGCGAGCATTTCAGAGCTTTCCCAATCAGTAACTGGACTGAGATGGACGTGTGGAATTATATCACAAGAGAAAATATTTCAATTCCATCGCTTTACATCGCTCACCAAAGAGAAGTAGTTTGGAGAAACGATTCTTGGATTCCTAATTCAGAATTTCTAAAACTTGAAGATCACGAAGAAATTGTAACTAAAAAAATACGATTTAGAACCTTAGGCGATATCACCATCACAGGTGGTATAGAATCTGATGCCGATACCTTAGAAAAAATTGTTGAGGAGGTTTCTACAATGCGTCAAACTGAGCGCGGTAATAGGACCGATGACAAACGCTCAGAAACCGCGATGGAAGACCGTAAAAAAGAAGGTTATTTTTAAACAAAACTGAAGACAAAACGACAATATCATGAACATTCAACATAGCCAACTCTTAAGGTTTACAACAGCTGGAAGTGTAGATGACGGAAAAAGCACTTTGATAGGCCGATTGCTTTACGACTCCAAATCAATTTTTGAAGATCAAATCGCAGCCGTTAAAAATACCAGTAAACAGAAAGGAATTGATGGTGTAGATTTAGCCCTATTTACCGATGGCTTAAAAGATGAGAGAGAACAAGGCATCACTATTGATGTGGCTTACCGTTATTTTACAACCCCAAAACGTAAATTTATTATTGCAGATACACCAGGACACGTAGAATATACGAGAAATATGGTAACTGGCGCTTCAACAGCCAATGCTGCAATCATACTTATTGATGCCAGAAATGGGGTGATTGAACAAACAAAACGACACGCATATATTGCATCTTTATTACAGATTCCACACATTTTAGTCTGTGTAAATAAAATGGACTTAGTTGATTATAATGAAGAGCGTTTTAACGAGATTGTGAACCAGTTTGAAGAATTTGCCTCAAAATTATATATCAAAGATGTGCGTTATATTCCAATAAGTGCACTCAATGGTGATAATGTGGTGAATCGTTCAGAAGAAATGACTTGGTATAAAGATTCCCCATTGTTAAACGCTTTAGAAACTTTACATATTAGTAGTGATATTAATAAAATCGATAGTCGTTTAGCAATACAAACGGTAATTAGACCTCAGAGAGAAGGTTTTATTGATTATCGTGGTTATGCAGGCAGATTGCAAAGTGGAATTTTTAGAATAGGCGATGAAGTCACTGTTTTACCAACAGGATTTACTTCAAAAGTAAAAAGCATTAATGCTGGTGAAGATGAAGTGCAAGAAGCTTTTGCGCCAATGTCTATTTCAATAACTTTAGAAGATGATATAGATATTAGTCGTGGCAATATGATTGTAAGAAAAAAAAATCAACCCGAAACCTCACAAGAATTTGATGTGATGTTATGTTGGCTGCATAGAGATCCTGCCAGACCACGAACTAAATATACCGTAATGCATACCAGTAATGAGAAAAAAGCAATGATAAAAGAGGTGGTTTACAAAATGGACATTAATACTTTCAAAAGAGACGAATCAGACAATAATCTAAATATGAATGATATAGCACGAGTAAAAATAAAAACCACAAAGCCTTTAATGATTGATGCCTATCGTAAAAACAGACATACTGGAAGTATTATTTTGATAGATGATGCTACAAAGGAAACCGTTGCTGCAGGTATGATTGTTTAAATTGTTTTTTGAAACTACTAAACAGATAAACCCGAAGCTTTTAACTTCGGGTTTGTTTATTAAATATATTTTTAGTTTAAACCTCTAAAACACTATTTTCAGAACCCAAATCGTTCCATTTGTAGCTGTCGGCTTGTTCCTCGTTTTGCCAATTTCCGTCAACTAAATACTTGAATTCGTAGGTATGACCTTTTTCTAAATCAATAGTGCCTTTAAAATTGCCGTTTTTAAGCTTCTTAAGTTCATGTTTTTTTTGACTCCAATTATTGAAATCACCACTAACAAAAACTTGTTTAGCGTCTTGGGCTTCTACTGTAAAAGTAACTTTGCAAACAGGCTTAGTTTTTAAGTGTTGTTTCTTGATTGCCATAATTATATTTTTGAGACTAATTTAATATTTGTCCTCAATTTTTAAGCATATAATCTTAGTATAATGTTATTTTTATGAAAATAATAAAATAAATATTAAATAAACACATAAACTTCAATACGAAAACGTTATACAAAAAAGATTGTTTAACGAATTAGTAAATCTCCTGAAAGATATTTTTTATAAATTTGATTATTAGTTATTTACAATCTTTAAAAGTTGGTCCAAATCTTCTAATTCATTGTGATAATGAAAGCTAATACGCAAACCATTTCCTCTTTTTGAAAGACTAATATTAGCTTTTTCAAAATCTTGAAGTCGGTTTTCATTAATTTTCAAATTAAAAATACTTGAATGTTGTGACCTCTGAGAAACAAATTCATCTAAAAGCTTATAATTTTTAAATGTTTCAAAGGCTTTCTCAGAAACTTCACGTAGATGGTTTTGAATGTTTTCTATTCCAATTTTATTGTAATGTAAATCCAATGCTGTTTCAAGTGATTTTATAGCAATTAAATCATAATGGCCCGGCTCTAAAAAACCCATAGGCTTTGAAGCGTCTCTGGTTTTATCTATCAAACTATTGGCGCCAATTTGCTTAGAGTTCAGCTCATCAAGCAAAGCTTCAGAAATCATAGCAATGCAATTACCTAAACCAGCGTTGAGCCATTTATAGCCACTTGAAATCATTAAGTCAACCCCAGAATTTTTAAAATCGAAAGCTTCAACTCCAAGATATTGTGTGCCATCAACTAAAATTTTCAAGTTGGGAAAATCTTGTTTTAGTTTTTTAAAAAAATCAGTTTCAAGGTGAAGCCCGCTAAGGTATTGAACTTTGCTTACAGCAAAAAAATTGGGTTTGTATTTAGTGATATGTTCATAAATATCATCCTCAATTTGACTCGATATAGAAATACTTTTACAATCAAAATTTCTTCTTTTTAAAGGTAAACGAATAGAAGGGTAATCTTCTTCCAAATACAAAAAAGTAGCCGATTTATCAATAGCGTCTAATACCGCATTAAAGGCCAAAGAAAAATTAGGGGTTATGGCAACTTTAAGCTTGTCAACATTGAATATTCTTGCAATTTTACCTTTAGTCCGATCGATAATTTTATCTTCAGCTTTTAAAAAATCACTACCAAGCTGATAAAAGGTTTCAATATCTTTTTGCTTTTGCTCCAATACATTTATAGAAAGCAACCCACAAGCCGCAGTATTGAGATAGGTCAAATTTTGTGTTTGTGGAAAAATAGTCTTGGTATTCATCTGCTTTTAGCTTAAATTTGGAAGACTAAAATACAATTTATTATGGCTACTTCTAAAGATATTGACATCGACCAAAAAGAGTTGTTTAAAAATGCCAATAGGCGTTTAAAACAAAAAAAGCGTTTAGTGCATCACCTCGTGTTTTTTATAGCTGGTGCGGTGGTTTTAATTTTCATCAATTTAGTCTTAGAATATCAAATTGATTTTAAGCCTTTAGGCTGGCATTGGTTTGTTTCAGCTATCCTCATTTGGGCGTTTTTCCTTTTGGCACATACAATTAATGTATTTTTTGTAGAAAAATTAATGGGTAGAGCTTGGGAAGAAGAATATATGCACAAGCTGGTTGAAAAACAATTGGTTAAACTCAAAAAAATTCAAAAGAAAGTGGATGAAAAATACCCTTTAGAAGACCAAACATCTGATAATAAACACGTAAAAAGTCAATCAGAAAATAAACCTCAAAACCCTGAAAAACCTTGAAATTAATTGCTATTGCTGCTGTTGGAGAGCGAAATGAATTGGGTAAAGGCAACCAACTCTTATGGCATTTACCAGACGATTTTAAACGTTTTAAAGCTTTAACGAGTCACCATCATATCATTATGGGCAGAAAAACGTATGAGTCTTTCCCTAAGCCTTTGCCCAATAGAGTTCACGTGGTCATCACGCGACAAGAAAACTATCCTGACAACAATTGTATAGTTGTAAAAAGCATTGATGATGCTATAGAAAAAGTTAAAGATCAAAAGACAGCTTATGTCATAGGCGGCGGAGAGATTTACAAACAGTTTATGCCGTATGTTGATAAAATTGAATTGACGCGAGTTTTTGGACAATTTGATGCCGATATTTATTTTCCAAAAATTAATCTCAATGAATGGCAATTAAAACAAAAAGAACATCACCCAAAAGACGACAAACACAACTACGCCTTTGATTACGAAACCTACACTCGAAAATCAAAGACCTAATGCAACATATTAATGCAATATGTAAATTAAATGCCATAGATGTTCAAAATATAAGCCCACTTAGCGGTGGTGATATCAATGAGACTTATAAAGTCAATACTTCAAATACTGCTTTTGTTATTAAAGTCAATCAAGCCAATCGTTTTCCAAAAATGTTTGAACTTGAAGCTAAATCACTTGACAAACTGGCCTCCACCAATAGCTTTGTCATTCCAGAAATCATCGCCTTTGGAAACTACCAAAATCACACTTATCTTATTTTAAAATACATTGAAAGTGGTCAACCTCAAAATGCTTCTGAAATCTTTGCGGTTGACTTAGCAAAACTTCATCAAAACCAATCAAAGACATTTGGTCTTGACTTTGATAATTATATCGGTCGTTTATCGCAAATTAACCTGCCTCAAAAAGAAAGTGCTTTAGATTTTTATGTTGAATTAAGATTAAAACCTCAATTTAAATTAGCACAGCAAAAGGGGTTTGAATTTAAAAATCTTAATAATTTTTATAAAAACTTAAAATCTATCATTCCAAAAGAAAAAGCATCTCTAATTCACGGTGACTTATGGGCGGGCAATCACTTATTTACATCAACTCAAGCTTGTATTTTTGATCCCGCTATTGCTTATGCGCCAAGAGAAATGGATTTGGCTATGATGAAATTGTTTGGCGGTTACAATCAGAATATTTTTAAAATATACAATGAAATATTTCCATTAGAATCCAACTGGGAATCTCGAATACCGCTTTGGCAACTTTACTATATTTTAGTTCATCTCAACTTATTTGGGTCTTCATATTATGGACAAGCTCAACAGATTATAAGTAAGTATCAATAGAAAAGCCTGCTGAATTTCAACAGGCTTTTATGAGATATAACAAAATATAATAAACTATTTTATTTTATACATTTCTTTAATTTGTGCTATTTCAGATTCAGAGAAATTACCTTTTAAAATGCTTGAAAAAGATTTGTCAATTTTATCGTTAGTAGCTTGTAGTTGCTCAGGTTCATCTGATAATTGTTCTTCAGCACGAGCACGACTTAATTCAGTAGAGTAAATAGCTCTGTAGAGTAAAAGACTTTTGTCATCGTCAAAATTAAGCTCTTGACTGATTTTTGTAGAAGTTACCTTACTAGTCTCTGCTAAACTCTGTGTGTTTGCCTCTTGTGCATAAAGACCAATGCTCATGAATGTAAAAATAGCTATGTAGATAATAGATTTCATAATTAATAATTTTGCGATAAATTTAAGCGTTTTTTTCTATTAAGCAAAATCTTATGGTTTTTTGTTTCTAAAAATTATATCTGTACATTTCTTTGTTAATCTTATTTTATTAAGATTGCGTTAATTAAATCCATTTGCACTTTTACTAATTTTACTTTTAAGAAAAAATTTTTATGAAAAATGTTTTTATCCTAATTGTGTTGCTAATTTTTTATGCTTCATCTGCACAATCAATAGAAGGTATTGTATTTGATAATCAAAACCAAACACCAGTAATTTTTGCTAGCGTTTATAGTACCCAAAATACTGGGGTCATTACTAATGAAGAAGGCGCCTTTAAAATTAACATAGACAACTTAACTGAAAAAGACAGTTTGATTATTACTAGCTTGGGTTATAAAAAACGGTCTATTAGTTTTAGCCAACTTAATACTTTAGACACTATTTTTTTAAACGAACAAAAAGAGATGCTAAACGATGTAGTGGTTTCTGCTAATAAACTGAGTGCAAATCAAATCATCCAAAGATTTAAAGACAGTATAAGCCAAAGGCATCATATTGACCCAACCGAGTTTAAAATATTTAAACGAACTCATTTTATAGACAATCCAAAATCTTTAGAAGTTGAGGTTGATAATTCTTCTTTTATGACACGTCAACAAAGAAAACTGTTTAATAATAAAGTTTCAGAATATTTTAAAGATATTAAAGGGAACTCCTCTAACACTTATGAAGATGTGTTATACAACGCCTATTATTCTGAAGAATCTATGTATGTGGAATACATAAAAGGCACTAAGCTCATTAACTTAAGCCAAAACAGCTCTGTTGAAACCCTTCAAAAAGGAGTTTTTAAAGAACTACTTACGGCTTTAGATACTGAATCAACTTTTAAAGTTAAATCAGGTCTTTTTCCTATTGACGACAGTCTTAGTACCAAAGAGTTTATTCAGTTTAGTGACAACTCTGTGAAGGATACCCTAAAGAATTCAACTACCAAAAGTTCAGCCTTAAAATCTCTTACCCACAACCTCTCCGAGAATAATATTTTTGAAGATTTAGACCGCTACACTTTTAAACATATTGATACAAAAGTATTTGATGACGAAGTTGTCTATGTGTTAAGCTTTACTCCAGATCACAGAAAATCTATTTACCAAGGAAAAGCTTATATCAATGCTGTGGATTATGGGTTGATGCGCATAGACTACAAACTTATTGAAGGCGAAAAAGAAGCTGGAATTAATATGAAATTCCTATTAGGTTTAAAATTTAGGGTTGACCAAAGTGAATATCAAATTATTTATCAAAAAAACACTAACGGCAAATATTATCCAAAATATTATCGTTCTAAAAAGAGGCAGTATGTGTATGTTGACAGAAAACTGACATTTAAAGAAAACACTGAAAACAGAAGTGAAAGAATTAAACTCAAACTCGATTTTCATGTTGAAAATAACAACCAAATGATAACAGAATTTTTATTTATGAGCCCAAAACCTTTAGATAAAAACAATTATTCTTTTGATAAAAACGCTTTCGCCTTTTCTATATACATCAAAAAATACGATCCCAAAATCTGGGAAGAATACAATATCATTCAAGCCACAGAAGGTATAAAAAATTACAAATACTAAACCTTATTTATGTCTCAAAACAACCCTTTATTAAACGCTTTTGAAATTCCCCCATTTTCTAAAATAGAAACCAAGCACTTTAAACCTGCTATTAAAGAAGCCATTGAAAAAGCAAAACGAGAAATCATTGAAATAACCCAACAGAACAACCCGACTTTTGTAAACACAATCGCCGCTTTAGATTCTGCTGGCTATGATTTAGAACGGATTTCTCAAGTCTTGTTTAATCTCAATTCTGCTGAAACTAATGAAGATATTCAGCAAATCACCCAAGAGGTTTCACCGTGGTTAAGCAATTTTCAAAACGATATCATGACCAATGCTCAACTTTTTGAAGCCGTCAAGCAAGTTTATGAGCAAAAAGACAGTTTTAATTTGAATCCAGAGCAACAAACACTTCTCGATAAACACTATAAAAGCTTTGTTAGAAATGGTGCTAATTTGAGTAAAAATAAACAAGCAAAATTACGTGAAATTGATAACAAGCTTTCAACTTTAAGTTTACAATTTGGTCAACACGTTTTAGCGGAAACCAATGCTTATCAACTGCTTATTGAAGATAAAGCTAAATTGAAAGGTTTACCCGAAAGTTTACTCGAAACTGCAGCTGATTTGGCGAAACAACAAGATGAATCAGGCTACATTTTTACTCTTCAATACCCGAGCTATGTGCCGTTTATGAAATATTGCGAAAACCGAGAATTGCGAAAAGAATTGGCTCTGGCCTTTGGTAAACGTGGTTTTCAAAATAACGATAACAACAACGAAGAGATTGTCAAGTCTATTGTAAAATTAAGATATGAACGGGCTCAGCTTCTGGGTTTTAATTCTCACGCCGAATATATACTCGAAGAACGCATGGCGAAATCGCCTAAAAACGTCAATGATTTTTTAGAGGATTTGCTCTCAAAAGCTAAACCTGCAGCTCAAAAAGAATTTGACGAATTATCAACTTTTGCAAATGACAAAGACGGCATCAACCAACTCCAAAAATGGGACGTGGCCTTTTACGCTGAAAAACTCAAACAAGAGAAATTCAATTTAGATGACGAATTGTTAAAACCTTATTTTCCGCTTAACCAAGTTATTGATGGTGTTTTCTTAATTGCCCATAAGCTATATGGTTTAAGTTTTAAAGAAGTTGAAAATATCGACAAATACCATAAAGATGTAAAAACCTATGAAGTTCACGATGAGCATCAAAATTTTAAAGCCATTTTCTACGCCGATTTTCATCCACGTGCAGGCAAACGCGACGGCGCTTGGATGACGTTGTACAAAAACCAGTTTAAAACCGAAACACAAAACGAAAGACCGCAAGTGTCTATTGTTTGTAATTTTAGCAAACCCACCCAATCTCAACCGTCTTTATTAACTTTTAATGAAGTGACTACTTTGTTTCACGAATTTGGACACGCTTTACACGGTATGCTTGGCAACACGCAGTATCGCAGTCTTTCTGGACCATCAGTCTATTGGGATTTTGTGGAATTGCCCAGTCAGCTATTAGAAAATTGGTGTTACGAAAAAGAAGCTTTAGACTTGTTTGCTAAACACTATAAAACCAGCGAAGCCATTCCTGAAAAATACGTTGAGCAAATTAAAGCTGCAGCTAATTTTAATGAAGGTATGCAGACTTTGAGGCAACTCAGTTTTGGTTTACTTGATATGGCTTGGCACACCACAAACCCAGATGATATTAAAAATGTGAAAGATTTTGAAAAAGCTGCTTTTGAACCCACAAGGCTAGTTGATGATGTTGAAGAAAACTGCATGAGTACGGCATTTTCTCATATTTTTCAAGGTGGTTACTCGGCAGGCTACTATTCTTACAAATGGGCAGAAGTCCTCGATGCCGATGCCTTTGAAGCCTTTAAAGACAAGGGCATTTTTGATACCGAAACGGCAAACGCATTTAAAACTAACATTTTAGAAAAAGGTGGTACCGAAGAGCCAATGCTGTTATATAGACGTTTTAGAGGTCAAGAACCTAATCCCGAAGCTTTACTCAAACGCGCTGGACTTTTGAAACCTGAATAAAATTAAGTATTTTAGTTCGTTTTGAAAAAAGCTCACATCAATTCGAGTGCTTTTCTCAACCAAAAAGATTGAGAAAAGTGTATCGAGAATAGTTTTTTTTGATTCTTTTTTTGGACATAGCAAAAAAGAAAAGCATAACGACACAAAATATTTTTAAAAATGACAAACGAAAACCTAAACGTAAGTATCATTCAAACCGAATTATCTTGGGAAAACAAAGATGATAATTTTAAAAAGTTTGATGAACTTATCAATGCTATTGAATTAGATACCGACTTAATCGTTCTCCCTGAAATGTTCTCAACAGGTTTTAGTATGAATGCAGAAAAGCTATACGATAATCCTGAAGGACAAACTTTAGATTGGTTGCAGCACCACGCCAAAACCAAACAAGCGGCCATTACAGGAAGTGCCATTATCAAAGACCAAAATCAATATTTTAATCGATTGTTTTTTGTTGAACCCAACGGTAGTTATAAAACTTACGATAAGCGTCATTTATTCACTTTAGCTAATGAAGAAAAACATTATTCCGCAGGACAAGACAAACTGATTGTGGATTATAAAGGCTGGAAAATTTGCCCATTGATATGTTATGATTTGCGTTTTCCTGTGTGGATACGGAACCAAGAAGATTATGATTTGCTTCTTTTTGTAGCCAACTGGCCTGCAATGCGCGTTAAAGCTTGGGATACACTCTTGCAAGCTCGAGCTATAGAAAATATGAGTTACACTATTGGCGTGAACCGCATTGGCGAAGATGGGAAAGGCTATCCACATTGCGGACACTCTGCCATTTATGATGCTTTAGGCAAAAAAATGACAACAGACTTATTTGAAGAAGCTTTTGTAGAAACGAAAACCTTGTCAAAACAAAGTTTAATTGAAACTAGAGAAAAACTTGGATTTTTGAGAGATAGAGACGAGTTTAAGGTAAACTGATCGTCTGTACCACATCCCAATTAGCCCGAAGTTCTAAAAGTGTTGGACTGTAACTGACTTCTTCAGGTTGGATGTTTTTAAGATAGTCGCCACTGTCCCAAACCTCATTATTGTTGTCGTCATAAATCACTTTGACATAATACTTTCCAGGCTTGACGTGTTCAAAGGTGTGTTTTCGAGTATTGTTTAGTATAACCGACTTTTCTACGTCTTCTTTATCATTTACCAGTTGCACAATGGCAGGATAACGTTTAATATTGGTCAAGGTTAAGTCTAGAACACTATAATCTGAAAGAGGCTTGGTTTTAAAACTTAGGTTTATGGTGTCGTTAGTGTTACCGTAAAAGTCTTTGACCGCGCCTGGAAATATTTGCATTCTGTAATTTGAATTTTCAGTTTTGTCGAAGTCCATTTCAATTTGATTTTGAAAAGAATCTAATCGAAAATTAAACTTCATTTTTAATGAATCAGCATCAATTAAATTGATTTTACTGGTGTCAAGGTTGACGATAGGTAAATTGGCTTGGATAAATACACGCTCATCAAATCTGATACTGCTTTTGGGTTTGGTTTCAATTAGAAGCGAATCGGCTTTCATATCTTTGGTTTTAACCACAAGAGTGTCAATTTTTGTTTTATGTTTAAAAGCAAACAACAAACTATCTCTTTGAAAATAGGGATTCATCCAATAATTTAACGTGTCACTTTTTCTGCTTTTTGTAATTCGTGTCTGAAACGTATCGGGCGCTTTGGTCAGTAACTCAATGTTATAATCCGTAGAATCTAAAATACCCTCGTAACCAAAAACTAAATGGTTTTTACTCACTTGTTTTGGCCGAATAGGCTTAAAATCTCTAGAGGTATTAAATAAATTTATATTGTAATTTTTAGCTGTAGGCAACGTGATAAAGCTATCGATAAAACCAATTTTTTCTCGACCAGGATTAAATTTATAATCTCTATTTTTATCTTCTAAAGCTGCCAATTTGTAAGTGCCTTCACGCATATTTTCTAAACTAAAGACGTTGGTAGAATCTTGAGAAAATGTCACATAAGTTGGCAATTCTTTAAAGATAATAGAATCTGAAAAAGCGCTGTCTTTTTCGTACAACAATACACTAATAAATTCAGGCGTTTCTCTATAATTCATATCATTGACAAATCCTTCAAGTTTTAAAGAATCAATATAATCGCCAGTAGAAAATACATATTTAAAAAAGGGCAGTGGATTGCCTTCGTTGTTGTCTTCTATACTTTGTCCAAAATTGATGGTGTAAGTGGTGTTTTTTTGAAGCGAATCAATCGGGATTTTTATTTTGACTTCTTTGGATGCAGTGCCCATTGGTGTTATTTCTGGACGTGGAATTATAGGGGGCGAAAAAATAATTTGCTGTTGAGCATTTTGAAGTTTTATAAACTCATTAAATTGAATTCTAATCTCTTCTTTGTCAAAATAAGTTGAAAAGTTTGGCGGATTAGAAGATACAAATTCAGGTGGTATCGCATCTTTTGGTCCACCATCTGGACGACCAATTTGAGCGCAACTGTATATTAAAGCTACGATAAAAACCAAACCGAAAATTAATCTAAACCGATTCAAAAGTTATTTTTTACAAAGAAACAATTTTTTCATTTCATAGTCACTACATCAAAACTTTCTATTTATTGATAACTTGAATGCATCGAGTTTTAATTATGTAAATTTGCAATATGAATAAAGATGTTATTATAGAAGACCTCGGCCTTAAAGATTATAAAGAAACTTGGGACTATCAAGAGCAAATATTTGATGGTATTTTAAACACCAAAATTCAAAATCGACGTCAAAATTTAAACGAAAAGACGTCTAACTACTTTCTATTTGTAGAACATCCACACGTTTATACTCTTGGGAAAAGCGGAAAATTAGAACACCTTTTACTCAATGAGGAACAGCTTAAAGCTAAAAATGCCACGTTTTACAAAATCAATCGTGGTGGCGATATCACCTATCACGGTCCAGGACAAATTGTAGGTTATCCGATATTAGATTTAGATAATTTTTTCACTGATATTCACAAATATCTTAGAACTTTAGAAGAAGTAATTATTCTAACGCTCAGAGATTATGGCATAGAAGCCACAAGAAGTAAAGGCGAAACAGGTGTTTGGCTCGATGTAGATACGCCATTTGCACGTAAAATTTGTGCTATGGGTGTTCGGGCATCACGTTGGGTCACTATGCACGGATTTGCGTTTAATGTTAACGCTGATTTAGGTTATTTTGATAACATCGTGCCTTGTGGTATCAAAGACAAAGCTGTGACTTCACTCAATGTAGAATTAGGGCAAAAAACAGTAGATGTAGAAGAGGTTAAAGCTAAACTCAAACATCATTTTGAAACTTGTTTTGAAGCTAAATTTGTAGATAATTAGCCGAGAATTCATGAATGAAAAATATTAAAAAAGGCCATTCCAACAGGAACGACCTTGTATTTATTGCTTCATTTAGCTGTCTATAATTGCGGTCCTGCATCAACAAGAGCTTTACCCGCTTCTTTGTCGGTGTATTTTTTGAAGTTTTCAATAAATAGCGATGCAAGATTTTCAGCTTTTTTATCCCAATCACTAGAATCAGCATAAGTATCACGTGGATCAAGAATATTAGTGTGAACGCCTTTAAGCTCAGTAGGGATTTCCAAGTTGAAAATTGGTAAATTTTTGGTTGGACAATCTTCAATAGACCCATCTAGAATTGCTGTTATGATACCTCGAGTATCTTTTATAGAAATTCGTTTTCCGCTGCCGTTCCAACCAGTGTTAACTAAATAAGCTTCAGCACCGTGTTCATTCATTTTTTTCACTAATTCTTCACCGTATTTTGTTGGGTGAAGAGAAAGAAAAGCTTCGCCAAAACAAGCAGAGAAGGTGGGTTGCGGAGTAGTTACGCCTCTTTCAGTTCCAGCGAGTTTAGCGGTAAAACCAGATAAGAAATGGTATTGAGTTTGTTCTTTGGTCAATTTAGCTACAGGCGGCAAGACACCAAAAGCATCAGCAGTTAAGAAAATAACTTTATTAGCGTGTCCAGCTTTAGAAACAGGCTTAACAATATTATCAATATGATAAATAGGATAAGAAACACGTGTGTTTGCTGGCCCAGAACTAAAGTCTATTTTGCCGTGTTCATCAACCGTTACATTTTCAAGAAGGGCATCACGCTTAATAGCACCGTAAATTTCTGGTTCAGCTTCTTTGTCAAGATTCATAGTTTTGGCATAGCAGCCACCTTCAAAATTAAACACGCCGTCGTCATCCCATCCGTGCTCATCGTCGCCAATCAGTTTTCTGTTCGGATCTGTAGAAAGTGTAGTTTTTCCTGTACCTGAAAGGCCAAAGAAAATAGCCACATCATCATTTTTACCTACATTTGCAGAACAGTGCATAGCGGCCATACCTGCTTTTGGTAAAAGATAATTCATCATAGCAAACATCCCTTTTTTCATTTCACCACCATACCAAGTTCCGCCAATGACTTGCATTTTTTCCTCAAGATTAAACACGGTATAAACTTCTGAATTCATACCAAATTCTTCCCAACGGTCGTTAATCGTTTCTGATGCATTCATCACCACAAAATCAGGTTCGCCGAAATTTTTAAGTTCTTCTTCTGTTGGACGAATAAACATATTTTTTACAAAATGTGCTTGCCAAGCCACTTCCATAATAAACCTAATTTTTAAGCGAGAATTTTCGTTTGCGCCAAGAAAAGTATCCATAACAAACAATCTTTTGCTTGAAAGTTCTTCGGCAGTAATTTTTTTAAGATACGCCCAAGCTTCTTCAGAAAGTTTTTTATTGTCGTTTGGAGATTTAGGAGAAGTCCACCAAATATCTTTTGAAGCTTCGTTATCTACTATGAATTTATCTTTAGGCGAACGACCAGTAAATTTGCCTGTCATTACATTAACAGCCCCAAGCTCTGTGAGTTGACCTCTTTCGAAGCCTTCTAGGTCAGGGTTCAATTCCTCTTCAAAAAGTTGCTCGTAAGAAGGATTGTATACAATTTCTTTGACATTCTTGATGCCATACTTTTCTAATGAAATGCTTTTTGGAATCTGTTGTGTTGAATTCATAATTTTTGATTTGTTTCTCAACAAAAATAAATAGATTCCTTAATAAAATTCTTTTTTAAATATTAATTTTTCATTTTTTATTAATAAAACTGATCAAAATCAATAACCAACTTAAAATTAGCAAACTCCCACCCAAAGGAGTGATTAATGCAACTGATGTAAAATCAAAACTGGTCAATGAATTAGTGGCTAAACCGTATATTGAACCAGAAAACATTATGATTCCAACAACAAGCATATAAAATATTATACTGTAAATTTTTGATATTTTCTTCAAGTTAAACCCCAAAATGATTAAGAGTAAGGCGTGATACATTTGGTACTTTACACCAGTTTCAAAACTTCTAAGACTCTCTGCATCTATTTTTTCGGCTAAAGAATGCGTACCTAAAGCGCCAATAATGACCGCTGTCATTCCAAAAAAAGCACCCCATATTTTAAGTTTTCGTGTCATAGCTATGTCTAGTAAAGGGTTTTATATACCTTCGTAAAAACAACAAAAATAGATAAAAAACCTTATAAATTTATGCGTAAAATCCTTATCATCGGTGCTGGAAAATCTACCGCTTCTTTAGTTCGATTTTTAGCCCAAAAATCTCAAGAAGAACAATTAGAAATCACAATTGCAGACAAAGACTTGAACCAAGCTCAAAAAATGGCCAACATTTCAGAACATTTAAAAGCTGAAAGTTTGGATATTTTTGATTCAAATCACAGAGAGAAAGCTATAAAACAAGCTGATATTGTAGTATCAATGTTGCCAGCAAGATTTCACATAGAAGTAGCAAAAGATTGTTTGAAATTTGAAAAAAACATGGTTACAGCTTCTTATGTTTCAAAAGAAATGCAAGCACTTGATGATGAAGTCAAAGCTAAAGGCTTAACCTTTATGAATGAAATTGGTGTTGACCCAGGTGTTGATCACATGAGTGCAATGCAAGTGATAGACCGTATTAAACATCAAGGTGGTAAACTATTGATGTTTGAATCTTTTACTGGTGGTCTCGTTGCTCCTGAAAGTGATGATAATTTGTGGCATTACAAGTTCACGTGGAATCCCAGAAACGTGGTTGTTGCAGGTCAAGGTGGCGCGGCCAAATTTATCCAAGAAGGAAAATATAAATACATTCCTTATCAGCGTTTGTTCAGGAGAACAGAATTTCTGAAAGTGCCTGGTTATGGCAAATTTGAAGGAATTGCTAACCGAAATTCACTCCAGTACAGAGATATTTATGGATTAGAAAACATCCCTACTTTATATCGCGGAACCTTAAGACGAGTTGGCTATTCCAAAGCTTGGAATGTTTTTGTACAACTCGGTATGACTGAAGATACTTATATTATGGAAAACACCAAAGATATGAGTTACCGCGAGTTTGTTAATTCATTTTTGCCTTATTCACCATCTGATTCAGTTGAGTTGAAATTGAGACATAATCTCAAAATTGATCAAGATGATTTAATCTGGGAAAAACTTTTAGAACTTGATTTATTTAATCCCGATAAAAAAATAGGACTTGAGGAAGCCACACCAGCTCAAGCGCTTCAAAAAATATTAGAGGATAAATGGATGCTTCAACCTGACGACAAAGATATGATTGTAATGTATCATAAATTCGGCTATGAATTAAAAGGAGAGAAGCATCAAATCGACGCTACCATGGTGAGCGTTGGCGAAGACCAAACATATACGGCTATGGCCAAAACAGTAGGTCTGCCTGTTGGTATGGCGACGCTTAAAATTTTAAATGCTGAGATTACCCGAAGTGGTGTTTTACGTCCAATTTATCCAGATATATACAATCCAATATTAAAAGATTTAGAAAAATACGGTATCAAATTTAAAGAACAAGAAGTTGAATATTTAGGATATAATGTTGAAAATATAAATTAAATTTTATCAAAAGTTAACCAACTCAACTTGAGGTTACAATAATTTAATACTCAAATCAAATTCCTAAACAATTTGTTGATTTTTAGCTAATGTGTTTAAAGATTTAGGATGATAATTTTATCAAAAATTAAATCTTAAATTATAGTCTTATGAAACACATTACTTTATTAGTATTATTATTGATTTCTAGTTGGGCTTCTGCTCAAATTATCAGTCAATATGTTGAAACCGACAGCGGAACTTCTCCGAAAGGTTTAGAAATTTTAAATAACACCACTACGGCAATCGATTTTTCTGTTGATAATCTCATCATAGAAAAAGGCACTAATGATGCCACACCTAGCACAGATTTTACAATTGATAGTGGCGGTTTACAGCCAGGCGAAGTTTTGATCGTCGGAACCATAGATATGCAACCTGTTGCTACTGCAAACAGCGTTTTATTTTTTGATAAGAACTTTACCTTTAATGGGGATGATGCTTTAATTTTAAAATTAGGGACTACAATAACAGATGTTTTTGGCAATCCAGATAACGATCCTGGAAGTGGTTGGGAAGCTAATGGCGTTTCAACACAAAATTCAAACATTGCCCTATTAAACAATGTGACTGCTGGAGAATTAACAGGTTTTACAGATCCAAGTTCAAGATTTGAAACCATTAGCTCAACACCATCCGATATTGCTAATGGCGGTTTAGATGGATTTGGTGTTGCACCAAGTCCAGCGAGTTTTGATCTTCAAGTCACGGAGTTATTTCCTGGTCAAGCTGGCAATGACCTCACAGAAGACTGGTTCGAAATCAAAAACGTAGGTTCAGTGGCTTGGGTTTCTGGGACTGATCCAGACTTATATTATGATGATGAATCCGCTGATGCAACCACAGCAGACCTTATTCAAGGAATTACAGATATACAGCCTGAAGAATCCGTAGTCGTTATTATCACAGGTGATACAGCTGATATTACGACCTTTCAAAACGTATGGGGCGAAGTTTTAGATTTAACTAATGTTGAAATTGGTTATGTTGATGGCGCTGGACTTGGTGGCGGTGGTGATGCTGTTAACCTTTGGTTAGGCGATCCTTTGGTGTCTTCATCATTTGAAATGGCTTCTTATCCAGATACCGTTGCAAATGATGCTCAATCTTTTGATGTTGAATTAGGTGCATTTAGTACAATAGGTAATACAAACGGTGCAGTTGCTACTTTACAACTTGGTGGTGATGCTGCTGACAAGCCTAATATTGCATCTCCAGGTGACGCTATGCCTTTACCAGCTGATTTAGTCATTACTGAAATTTTTTCTGGTCAAGCCGGAAATGATTTAACAGAAGACTGGTTCGAAATTAAAAACAACGGCGGAACAGCTTGGGTTTCAGGGACTGATCCAGACTTATATTATGATGATGAATCCGCTGATGCAACCACAGCTGATTTAATTCAAGGAATTACAGATATTCAACCTGGAGAGTCTGTAGTCGTTTTAATTACAGGAAACACAGCTGATATTGCGACTTTCCAAAACGTTTGGGGCGAAGTTTTAGACTTAACTAATGTTGAAATTGGTTATGTTGATGGTGCTGGACTTGGTGGTGGCGGAGATGGCGTGAATCTTTGGTTAGGAGATCCTTTAGCATCTTCAGCATTCGTAACGGCTTCTTATCCTGATACTGTGGCCAATGATGGGCAATCTTATGATGTAGATTTGGGGGCATTTAGTGTTGTTGGTAACGCCAATGGTGCTGTTCAAACGCTTGCTTTAGGTGGTGACGCTGCCGACACACCCAATATCGCATCTCCTGGTGATGCTCCAGAAACGGTTCAAGTTCAATTGGCTTTTGATGAAACAGTAGTTTCAGTTAATGAAAATGGAGGAAATGTTACGATTAGTGTTTCTCCATCAGTTGCGCCTTCAAATACACCAAGTGTTGATGTTTCTGTAATGATGGGTGGAAGCGCTATTGAAAGTACCCACTTTACATTTTCAACGACAACTTTAACTTTTCCCTCAGGTTCAACTGTAGCTCAAACTGTAACGATTCCTGTCATTGATAATAATACAGACGATCCAAGTGTCTTTTTTGCTTTAGAACTTTCTAATCCAGTTGATGCTACTTTAGGTAATGCTCTTTTACCAGTTTATATTTTAGATGATGATAATAATGTGCCTCAAACGGATGATACAGTTTTAGATATGACTTATTTGACAAGTTATACAGTTGATGCTAATGGCACTGCAGAAATTTCTAAATTTGATCCCAATTCACAACGCTTATATGTTGTCAATGATACCAAAATTGAAATCATTGACTTATCTGACCCAACTGCGCCATCAACTATTAGCAATATTGACATAACAATTTTTGGCGCGAGTGCACAAAGTGTAGACGTTAGAAATGGGCTTGTTGCTATTGCTATTGCCGATAATATAGAAACTAATCCTGGTTCTGTTGTCTTTACTGATGTTGATGGAAATAATCCTGTTCAAGTTACAGTTGGCGCCTTGCCTGATATGTTAACCTTTACGCCCGATGGAAATTCAGTTTTGGTAGCAAATGAAGGTCAACCCAGTCAGGACTATACAATTGACCCAGAAGGCAGTATAAGTAAAATTGATGTCACAGGCGGTTTAGCAGGAATTTCTCAAGCCAATGTGACTGAAATTAATTTTAACGCTTTTGATAGTCAAGAAGCGACTTTAGTGGCTAACGACGTTAGAATTTTTGGCCCTGGCGCTTCAGTTTCACAAGATTTAGAACCTGAGTTTATTACGGTAACAGAAGATAATCAAACAGCATATGTGGCTTGTCAGGAGAACAACGCTTATGCCATTATAGATTTAACAACAAATACTGTTATAGATATCAAGTCTTTTGGTTTAAAAGACCATAGTTTACCAGAAAACACCTTAGATACTTCAGATGAAACTGATTTCATTTTTGATGCCACTTGGCCAATCAAAGGGATGTATATGCCTGATGGTGTTGCTACTTACAATCTTGGCGGTGTCAATTATCTTATCTCTGCAAATGAAGGGGATGCCAGAGAGTATGCTGCTTTTGAAGAAGAAAGAAACATTACTGATGCCGACTTTACACTTGACCCTTCAGTATTCACAAATATTAATTTATTAGAATTAGAGTCTAATCTTGATGGTATTAACTTTACAAACGGTTCTGGTGATGCCAATAATGATGGATTGTTTGAAGAACTGCACGTTTTTGGTGGTCGTTCGTTTAGTATTTTTGATGTCGATGCTGGGAGTTTGGTTTACGATAGTGGCAATGACTTTGCTCATATCACGGCTGCAGATCCCGTTTACGGTGCGATTTTCAATGCCAGTAATAGCAATAACAGCTTTAAAAACCGAAGTGATAACAAAGGTGTTGAACCCGAAAATGTGATTGTTAAAGAGATTAATGGCAATTATTATGCTTTTATCATCTTAGAACGTATAGGTGGTGTGATGGCTTACGATGTAACTAACCCATCAACTCCTGTGTTTTTAGAATACGAAAACAGCAGAGATGCCACACCTGGTGGACAGGAATCTGGTGATTTAGGCCCTGAAGGTATCGTTTATGTTGCACCTGAAAATAGCGGCACAGGCAAAGCCTTATTAGTGTTATCCAATGAAGTCAGTGCAACATTATCCATTTATGAATTGAGTAATATCACTTTATCTACTCAAGATTTTGATTTAAGTGATTTTAGTTTTAAAGTGTATCCAAATCCAGTGGATTCAATTTTAGAGACAGACCAAATCGGTGATTATACCATTTTCAACCTTAATGGTCAAAAACTGATTGATGTAAAAAACACCTCTAATATTAATGTTCAAAAATTATCAAGAGGAATATATCTTATTAAAAATGATAAAGGAAACAGCTTAAAATTTATTAAACGTTAGGTTACCATTCTAATTTCAATAACCAAAAGCCGTCATTTATTTGACGGCTTTTTTTAATTTAATTAAATATATCCTCTAAGGCTTGCTCAACGTGAATAAATTCAAACACAAATCCGTGGTCTTGAATTTTGTCTGCACTCACCAATTGACTACCGAGAACAATTTGTGACATTTCACCTAACATCAACTTTAAAGCAAATTTTGTTTGCTTAACACTACAGCATTGGCTTCCTCTGTGGGGAGAATGTGAATATTACCATCCGGACAATTACCAAGAACTATATCTCTATCTCCAATAACCCATAAAGACATGGTATTGTTATCAATTAGCTCAATTACAGTTGTACCAGTTTGATTACATTCATATTCATAGCCTGTGTAATCAGCATAATATTTTAAAGGACTATCACTAAAAAAATTACCATTCATATGGTATTTATACGAATCAAACATATTTAAAGTATTTACCAAGTCTTGACCATTACTATCAGTGATTTTATATTTAATAAGCAATTTGTCAAAATAAATTCTTACCCCAAATACTTTTTCTTGAATACTAATATCAAGTTTTAAGGTTTTACCATCATAATTACCAATCCAAACCCCTACATAAGGGTCTAAAAGGTTGTTGACATCTTTAAAATAAAAACCATCTTGAATATTAAAATTATCATTATTGGGATATAAATAATAAGATTCTAGTGGTTTTATACTTGCATCTTGAATTTGTGCGCTTACTGTATATATGCTAAAAAATAGTATTAATAGTATTGTTTTCATACCCTAAAGATATATCAAAAAAAAACCACCTCAAAAACTGTAAAATTTGGGATAGTATTTTGAAAAGCTAATTTTGTTTGCTCAACACCACAGCATTAGCTTCTTCTGTAGGAAGAATATGGATATTACCATCCGGACAATCACCAAGAACTATATCTCTACCTGCAATGACCCATAAAGACATGGTATTACTATCTATTAGCTCAAGTAAAGCGGTTCCTTTTTGGTTACAATCTACATTAAACCCTTCATAACTTACCAAATATATTGAGGTATCAGAACTAAAGAATTTACCAGTCATATGATACCGATAAGAATCAAACATATTTAAAGTATTCACCATTTCTTGACCATTATTATCGGTAATTTTATATTTAATAAGTAATTTATCGTATGATATACTTGCATTCAAAATATTCTCCTGTATACTGATTTCTAAAATCAACGTTTTATTGTCATAGTCACCACTCCATACGCCAACAAGGATCTAAGAGATTGTTGACATCTTTAAAGTAAGTCACATCACTTAATTTTAGATTATCTTGTGTTTTGTAGGCGTAGTAATTTTCTAAAGGCACAATACCGGCATGTTGTATTTGAGCATTCATGCCAAAAAAGCATGTCATAATAAATAATAAAAATATTTTTTTCATACCCTAAAGATATATCAAAAAAACACCACCCCAAAAACTGTAAAATTTGGGATGGTAATTTTAATGCCTAATTTTGCTTGGAAAGTGTCACAGCGTTTACAGATGCTGTTGGCATAATATGAATATTCCCTGTAGGACAATCTGGTTCTACAAAATCATTATCAGGCAAAATCCAAAAGGATATGGTATCACTATCTATCAAATCTATAACCGCTGTTCCTTTTTGATTACATTCCCATTGTAAGCCCGTGTATCTAGCATAATATTTAAAAGGATTATCATCAAAGAATCTACCATTCATATGGTATTTATAAGTGTCGAAAAAATCTAAAGTATTAATAATTTCTTGACCATTACTATCGGTGATTTTATACTTAATAAGCAATTCATCAAAATAAATTCTTATCCCAAATATTTTTTCTTGAATACTGATTTCTAAGTGTAAAGTTTTATTATCATAATTTCCAATCCATGTCCCTACATAAGGATCTAAGAGGTTATTGACATCTTTAAAATAAAAACCATCTTGAATATTCAAATTATCATTATTGGGATATAAATAATAAGATTCTAGTGGTTTTATACTCGCATCTTGTATTTGTGCGCTTACTGTATATATGCTAAAAAATAATATTAATAGTATTGTTTTCATTTTGTTTAAATTTTTAATTACAGTCATTTTGTGATTCTACATCATCACCATTTTGGTTTAAATCTAAATTTTCTAGTTCATACCCGTCTGTTATATCGTCAGGAATATATTTATATAATTCAAGACCACTTATTTGCACAACTTCATCTAAGTATTTTTTAAAAGCTAATTCGTTGTTATTTTCATATTCTTCAAAATAACTTTTAAAAAGTTCTTTACTCATATTCCAATTGTGTAAATCACCAATAACCCCAGTATATTTTAGATCATATATACCGTGACAATTTATCACGGTCATATACACATCGTGAATGTTTCTATTGTTATCGTCAGCTGCAAACAAAAGACTAATAAAAGTTCTAATATCTCTCGGTGAAGGCATCGGTGCACTACTTACTATTGTTGTATTTTGACCACTACCAACATCATTTTCACCACATGGGTGTGTATGAACAAAACCAACTACGGTGTTAAGGTTAATACCTGAATAATTTATTGAGTGACCATTATTACTTGTTGGAAGTGAGTAAGCATTCCCTGTTGTTGTTAGCCCATATCCTTTTTCATCAGTATGCCATGTGTTTAAGTTAGTATTGAGTTCATCAAGTTTAGCTTTATAATCAGAATCGCTAAGTTGATTTACAATTTCAGGACACGGATCTTTGACACAATCACCATCATCATTCCGGTCATACCCGTCGGGACACTCTTCTAGCGGCTCTACACACTCTCCATTGTCATCCTTGACCATTCCAGGCGGGCAAGTGTCCTCATTAGTATCTGTTGCGGTTGCTGAGGGTTCTGTTGGTGTTGGAGGTGGTATTCCGCCACCGCCACCATCTCCAGCTTCAACTAAAACAGGGACAAAAATTATTATTATACTTGCACTATCTTCGGGTGGGTCTCCTTCTACAATAACCTCTTCTCCACATAAAACCCATAAATCCTCTTGGTTCTCATCTACACAGCCATCTCCATTTTTACTAATCATTTCTAAAATTGATACATCTACTCCAGAACCTTTGACATGGTAATATTTAGTAAAGAGATTATTTTCTATTTCAAAAGCAGATAGTATATCACCGTTTAACTCTGTTATAATAACACTCCCGTAAAAAGCCAATCTAGAAGATCGGTCATTTGGAAACATGTTATACACTACTGTTTTTATCTCACCATCTATATTCAAAGAAAATAATCGAGTATAGGCATTTGGTATATCTGTTACTGCAGGTGTGACTTTAATATAAGCGCTAGAATTATTTATTCTTATACTATCATTATAGTCAAAATAAGGTGTTATCCAGTTTTGAGCATTTTTAGTAGATTGAGAAAACTTATAAGTTTTTACTACATCTTTAGTGTTAACGCTTTTTAGATCTAATTGGCTTTCAGCCTTTGTGTCTTGAAAGGTATCATCTCTTTGACAACTTATAAAACAGACTAAAAAACCCATAAATTATAAATAATTGAATTTTGTTATACATTACATAAATGGATATTTGATTAATATTAAAGTTAAAAATTTGGTGATAAAATCATCGTAACCTTAAGTATATCCAAATATCACGTAGGAGTATTTAAAATTATAGCTAAAATTCGAATCCGCTTTGGTAGCTTGGTAGCTTGGTAGCTTGGTAGCTCATAATTTAGGATTATATGTAAAAATACATAAATTTTAAACAGTAATGGTGAGGCTTTACCTTGCTATATGTTAAAATATTGAGGTTTCCATTTTTATTCATTTTTAGTTTTAAAGTTTTTGACTTGTTATCCTTGAAATAGCATTTTTCAAACGTCTTTTTTGTTTGGACAACTTTCGAGAATACATTATCTTAGAAAAAATTGAAATTTTATGCATCTATTAAATTCTAAATTACCAAATATTGGCACTTCTATATTTACTAAAATGAGTCAATTGGCACAAGAACATCAGGCCATTAATTTATCACAGGGTTTTCCTAATTTTATGCCCAGTGAAGAGCTCATCAGCCAAGCAAATGAAGCTATAAACTCACATAGAAATCAATATGCACCTCTAGGAGGTTTACCCGAATTACGCCAAAAATTATCAGATAAGTTTTTTAAGTTATACAACCATCGGTATGATTGGGAGAGTGAAATCACCATTACCGCTGGAGCAACACAGGCTATTTTTACAGCTATTTCTACATTGATAAATCAAGGCGATGAAGTGATTGTCTTTAAACCCGCCTATGATTGTTATGAACCGGCTGTTGAATTATACGGTGGTGTTATAAAACCTGTTCAGCTAGTCGCTCCAGACTATAAGATACCTTGGGAAAAAGTTAAAAGTTTAGTTACTGATAAAACCAAACTCATCATCATAAACACACCACACAATCCTACAGGTTATGTATGGACTAAAGAAGATTTTGAAAATTTGAAAAACATTATCAGAGACACCTCTGCTTATATTTTAAGCGACGAAGTTTATGAACATATGGTGTTTGATGATAAAACCCATCTCAGCATTTGTGCAGATGAAGAACTATCGGCACGCAGTATTGCTACATTTTCATTCGGAAAAACCTACCATGTGACAGGATGGAAATTAGGTTATGCCGTTGCACCAAAAGCTTTGATGAACGAGTTTAGAAAAGTGCATCAGTACAATGTGTTTTGTGTGAATCATCCTTTACAATTTGCATTGAGCCAAATTTTAGAAGCACCTAAACACTATATGAATTTATCTCAATTTTATCAGCAAAAACGAGACCGTTTTCTAGAATTAGTGAAAGACTCAAGGTTTAAGTTTATACCAACTCAAGGCACCTATTTCCAGCTGGCAGACTATTCAGAAATTTCAGATTTGCCCGATATTGAGTTTTGCTTAGAGTTAATCAAAAAACATCAATTGGCAGCTATTCCTGTTTCGGTTTTTAATCAAGATAAGCTTCAGCAAGGTTGTATCCGATTTTGTTTTGCTAAAACAGACGAAACTTTAGGACAAGCTGCAGAAGTCATCAATAATATTTAGTTGGTTTAAACTCTTAAAAATTAATGGAGAATATAAAATTGAAAACCTAATAATCTACATGTCCCCAATTTTCGCCATTTTTAATTCTATAGAGTTGCATATCCGAAATTCCAAATTCTTTGGCTATCATTTTAATACGCGTACGGCGGTTGGGATTATGTATTTTTCGCTTGAGCCGAATAACATCAGTTTCTGTAAGTTTTGAATATTTTATTCTTTTAGATTTTGGTCTGTTTTTATGCTCGGGGTTGCTAAACTGATGATTTTCTTTTTCTTCTTTAGATGCCCATTTAAGGTTTCTAACGTGGTTGTCTGTCTTGTCGTAATTGAGATGAATGACATAGATTCCATCACCTTGTTCTAAAAAATGTTGCGCTACGAGTTTATGAACATATCGACTAGTAAGTTTACCACTATTTCTATTTCTTAGTCTTAAGTTTTGATAGCCGTTGATATAAGATTTTTTAACTAAAATTTCTTCTTCTCCTTTACAGTTAATAATTCTACCGTAATTTGAAATTTTAAAAAATTCTCCATCGGCTATTCCCTCGTCAAAGTTTATAGATTTCCATTCTTCGTTCCAAAAACTACTTATCATTGATTCTAATTTATGTAAAAATAGCTATTAAACTTTAAATATCATCATAATCCACAACCACTTCAGGGGTTTGAGGCTGGGCTTGACAAGTTAAAACTAAACCTTGAGCGACTTCATCATCAGTTAAAATTTGGTTTTTGCGCATTTCAGCTTTACCTGTTTTGATTTTGGCTAAACACGAACTGCAAATCCCGCCCTGACAAGAATAAGGCACGTCTATGTCTTTTTCTAAAATAGCGTCAAGAATAACGTCGTCTTGATCCATGACCAATTCGTATTCTTCATCGTCAACGATAATTTTGAGTTTGGTTTTACCATCGGTATTGGCAATATCTTCAGCTTCTTTTTCTGAGTAAAATAATTCGTATTTAATTTTATTATCTTCGACGCCATTTTCCTTTAAAACTTCTTGAACGTGTTCAATCATGGGTTCTGGCCCACAAAGAAAGTATTCAGAAAAGTCAATTCCACTGTACTTATTTTTTAAGGCGTAATTGACTGTTGGTTTTTCTATTCGACCAAAATGTGCTTCGTCTTCTCGAGTTTGGCTATAAATGTTTTCAACAAACAAACGCTCAGGATAGTTTTTTTTAAGCTCTAATAATTCTTCAAAAAATATTGTTTCTTGAGGCGATTTGTTACCGTAAACTAATAGAAATTTAGAATCGCCATTCGACTCAAGAACACTTTTTAGAATAGACATTACAGGTGTAATACCACTACCTGCTACAAAGGCACAATAGTTTGATGATGCATTAGAAGATAAGGTAAAGTGACCTTCAGGTGGCATAACTTGAAGATTATCGCCAGGTTTAAGGTTTTTATTAGCAAAATTTGAGAACACCCCATCAGTTATGGCTTTTACCACAATACTCAAATCTTCACTTGGCGTTGAACAAATAGAGTAAGACCGTCTAACTTCTTTTCCATCAATTGTAGTCGATAACGTAAGATATTGACCTGGTTTGTATTGAAATTCTGATGTTAAGTCACTAGAGATTTCAAATGAAATTTTAACCGATTTTTCAGTTTGGCGTTCTATGGATTTTATTGGTATTGTATAAAATAAACTCATGTGATTTTTTATTATCTGCAAAAATACATCCTTACGAATTTTAAAGGATTAAGCTTTATTAAAATATTGATAATTTTTATAACTCTTTTTATTGTTTTAATTTAGTGTAAATCGAAAAAGAAATCTCTTAACCAATTTATTTATAAGACTTCACAGCATCTACAAATGCCAGAGCATGCTCAACAGGTATATTAGGTAAAATACCATGACCGAGATTGGCAATGTAGTTTTGCACTCCGAATTCATCTATCATCTGATGTACCATTTTAGTAATGGTTTTAGGTGGAGATAAAAGCCTTGATGGGTCAAAATTGCCTTGTAAAGTGATTTGATTTTTTGTTAATGCCCTGGCTGTTTTTGGTGAACATGTCCAATCCACACCTATTGCAGATGCTCCTGATGTTGACATTTGCTCAAGGGCAAACCAACAACCTTTACCAAAAGCAATCACCGGGGCGTCGTCTTTCAACGCGTCTATGATTTGTTGAATGTATTGCCATGAAAATTCTTGATAATCTACTGGAGATAACATACCTCCCCACGAGTCAAAAACTTGAACAGCATCAACGCCAGCTTCAACTTTTGCTTTGAGATAAGCAATTGTAGTCGTAGTTATTTTTTGTAATAAATCATGAGCTAAATCTGGTCGTGAAAAGCAAAGTGCTTTGGCTTTATCAAAGTTTTTAGAGCCTTGTCCTTGCACACAGTAACAAAAAATAGTCCACGGTGAACCAGCAAAACCAATTAATGGCACGCGATTATCTAAAGTTTTTTTTGTCAATTTTATGGCTTCGAAAACGTAGCTTAATCGATCGTAAACATCAGGTATATTGACTTCTTGAATGCGTTTTTCACTATTTACAGGATGGGGTAGCCAAGGGCCGACACCAGGTTTCATTTCTACCTCAATGTCCATCGCTTGTGGTACAACCAAAATATCACTGAATAAAATCGCTGCATCAACACCTATTTGATCTATAGGCATGACAGTAATTTCAGTAGCCAATTCTGGCGTTTGACAGCGCGTAAAGAAATCGTATTTATGTTTGAGTGTCATAAAATCTGGCAGATATCTACCTGCTTGACGCATCATCCATACGGGTGGACGTTCAACCTCTTCTCCTTTTAAAGCTTTGAGAAATAAATCGTTTTTATACATAAATTAATCTCTTCCTAAATAAATCATTATAAAATATAATAAGGTTGCCAATGAACCCACCGCAGCAACAACATAAGTTCGTGCTGCCCATTTGAGGCTATCTTCAGCATGTTCGTATTCTTCTGCATTGACTATAGCATTGCTTTTTAACCAAGCTAATGCCCGGTTACTGGCATCATATTCTACAGGTAAGGTGATAAAACTAAACAAAGTTCCCATTCCAAACATAATAATACCAGCCAATAACACCATTTGACCAACACCAACTGAAACCATAGCCATTAAAATAATACCACCAAAAATGACCCATTGGCTCAATTGAGAAGCCACACTCACTACAGGTACTAGTTGGCTTCTCATCTCAAGCCATTTGTAAGCTTTGGCGTGTTGCACAGCATGCCCAACTTCGTGGGCAGCCACAGCAGCTGCTGCTGCATTTCGTTGGTTATAAACACTTTCACTGAGGTTAACCGTTTTTCTGGTTGGGTGGTAATGATCTGTTAGCCGACCTGATGTGGAAATGACATCTACATCTGTAATATGATGATCTGCTAACATTTTACGAGCAATTTCAGCTCCACTCATGCCATTTTCTAATTGGATCTTGGAATATTTTTTAAATTTTGATTTCAGCTTGTTACTGACATACCAACTGACCAACATTATGGCACCGATAAGAATATAATAGGACATCATAGCATTTAATTTTACTTAATAAATTTTACACTTCAAAAATACTTCCAAATTATCAAATACTGACATTTTTACCTCATGTTCTCGATGACTATAAATAAAATTATAAAAGTCAAACTAAAAAAAGTTGTGTCAATTTTCTAAACTATTGCTGTCGGGATATATAAGTTATGCCTTTCAACTGTGCTCAAGACAGACAAATCCGAAACTCTACCCTACAATATTCACAATTTTACCTGGCACCACAATTACTTTTTTAGGCGTTCGGCCTTGCAATTGTTTTTGCGTGCGTTCGTCTTGCATCACTTGTTCTTCAATTTCGTCTTTTGATAAACTCAATTTTAAATCCAAAGTAAAACGCATTTTCCCGTTGAATGAAATTGGGTACGTTTTGGTATCTTCTACCAAATATTGTTCTTCGTGTTCGGGATATTTTGCAAGACTCACTGAATTTTGGTGCCCGAGTTTTTCCCAAATTTCTTCGGCAATATGTGGCGCAAAAGGTGCTACTAAAACACATAAAGGCTCTAAAACTTCTCGACTATTACACTTCAGCTGATTCAACTCATTCACACATATCATAAAACTCGATACTGAAGTATTAAAACTAAAGTCTTCAATATCAGTATTGACTTTCTTGATGGTTTGGTGTAAAATTTTAAGAGCTTTTTTATCGGCCTTGTCTTCTGTTACAGTAAAGTTATCCCCATCGTGATAGAGTTTCCACAGTTTTTTGAGAAAACCGACTACACCAGATAATCCAGCCGTATTCCAAGGTTTGGCTTGGTCTATCGGGCCGAGAAACATTTCAAATAAGCGTAAGGCATCGGCTCCATATTCATCACAGACATCATCGGGATTGACTACATTGTATTTAGATTTAGACATCTTTTCGACTTCACGAGAGACTTTAAAGGCCACTCCTAAATCCTCTCCAAAGGAAAGTACTTTTCCGTTTTCTCCAATAAATATTGCATTTTGGAATTCTGGTCGCCATTGTTTAAAACCTTCAATGTCTAATTCGTTTGAGGTATTGACTAAGTTGACGTCGGCGTGTATTTTTTGATAATCTTCTTTAATTTCAGAACCTTCTGAATAAAAATTACCCGTCTCATTTCCTCTTTTCACAAAAGCACTTTCCCCTAAAATCATCCCTTGATTAATCATCCTTTGAAAAGGCTCTTCAACTTTTAAAAATCCACGGTCTTTTAAAAACTTAGTCCAAAACCGTGAATACAACAAATGCCCTGTGGCGTGTTCGCTTCCACCCACATAAAGATTGACATTTTGCCAATAGTCTAAAGCATCTTGAGAAGCAAACACTTCATCACGCTTGTCGGTTTCCATATACCGAAACATATACCACGAACTGCCTGCCCAACCTGGCATTGTATTAAGCTCAAGTGGAAATACCATTTTATGGTCAATCTTATTATTATCTACAACTTGATTAGATTTGGTGTTCCAAGCCCAAGTCTGAGCCCGTCCTAATGGCGGTTCACCATCTTCTGTGGGTAAATATTTTTCAACTTCTGGCAATTTTAGCGGTAAATGTTTTTCGTCTATCATTTTGGGTAAACCATTGACGTAATACACAGGAAATGGTTCGCCCCAATAGCGTTGCCGAGAAAACACTGCATCGCGTAATCTATAATTGGTTTTAGCGGTGCCAACACCTTTATCTTCTAAAGCTTGAATTGCCACTTTAATGGCTTTTTTAATCGGCAAATCATCTAAAAAGTCTGAATTAGTAATTAACGTGTTGTCTTTTTCGCCAAAGGCTTCTTTTGAAATATCAGTGTCTTTAAAGATATTAGGAATAGGAATATCAAAATGCTTTGCAAAGTCGTAATCCCGTTGATCGCCACAAGGCACGGCCATCACAGCACCGGTGCCATAACCTGCCAATACATAATCGCCTATCCAAATCGGAATAGGTTGTTTGGTCAACGGGTGTTCAGCATAAGCGCCTGTAAACACACCGCTAATGGTTTTTACATCAGCAAGACGTTCGCGTTCACTGCGTTTCGCGGTTTCTGCAATATAATTCTCAACCGTTTCTTTTTGTTCTGCCGTGGTGATTTTTTCAACCAATTCGTGCTCTGGGGCAAGTGTCATAAATGAAACTCCAAAAATAGTGTCAGGTCTTGTGGTAAACGCAGAAATTTTGAATTTTGAATTTTGAATTTTGAATTGTATTAAAGCCCCAACAGACTTCCCTATCCAATTCCTTTGCGATTCCTTGATAGAATCTGACCATTCTAAATCCTCCAAACCTTGAAGCAAACGCTCTGCATAAGCTGAAATGCGCATACTCCATTGTTTCATTTTTTTGCGCTCTACGGGATGACCACCACGTTCGGACAAACCGTTAACAATTTCGTCGTTAGCTAAAACTGTGCCAAGCGCAGGACACCAATTCACTTCCGTTTCAGCCAAATAAGTCAGGCGGTATTGTAGTAAAACCTCTTCTTTTTTTTCATCAGAAAACCCCTTCCAATCTTCAGCTGAAAATTCAGAAACATCTTCATCACAGGCCACATTGAGCTCAGCATTACCTTGTTTTTGAAATTTTTCTACTAATTCATCAATAGGCTTCGCCTTTTGGTCTTCATAATCGTAATATGACTTAAACAATTGAATAAAAATCCATTGAGTCCAGCGGTAATATTTCGGGTCACTCGTACGGACTTCCCTACTCCAATCAAATGAAAACCCAATACGGTCAAGCTGTTCCCGATAGCGTTTAATATTAGCTTTGGTTGTTTTCGCCGGATGTTGGCCTGTTTGTATCGCATACTGCTCAGCTGGCAAACCAAACGAATCATAACCCTGTGGATGTAACACATTATAGCCTTGGTGTCGTTTATAACGAGCGTAGATGTCACTGGCAATATAGCCCAAAGGATGCCCAACGTGCAAACCCGCTCCCGATGGATACGGAAACATATCTAAAACATAAAACGGTTTTTTAGTTTCTTGATTTTCTGACGGTTGTTGAGCCTTAAAGGTTTTATTTTCCGCCCAAAACTTTTGCCATTTCGCTTCGATGTCTTTAAATTGATATGCCATAATATCCACAAAATTTTCATTGCAAAAGTAAGGTTTTAAAAAGAAAATAAAAGCTCAAAATGCAGTGTAATTATTTGGGGCTTGCACTGACATAGCTGCGCTATCGTCAGTGCCGGGCTTTCGGCAGTCGCTTTGCCACGCTCAGGCGTGTCAAGAGCTCCAACAATGCCTCAATCCCTAAGCCAGGGCAAACCCGTTAAGACCAGAGAATAAAATTAAAGATTAGGCAATTTAAAAAGTCAAATCAAAGTTGGTAAAATTTAAAAGCTCAACGCAAATTTGTATTAGAAATCCTTAAATTATTTATTCAGTTTGACCTTTAGTTTTTTTAAATATCGCTTCAAAATAGCCAAAATAAGTGAACAGCAAATATTATTCTAAACCTTGGAACTATAAATTCGATAAGCATTTTACATTTTCATTTTGGACTCCTTTTTAAACTCAAAGCCAATTCACATTATAAATAATCAAACTGCCAAACAAAAAAGCAAAAGGCGAAATGAGTCTAAAATAAAATGGTTTAATTATATCAGCGCTTTTTATTGAAAAGCTGTTATGTAATCTTCTTGGAACTAAATAAAGTATCAGAGCAGTTATTGACATAAACCAACCAAAAAAATTAAATATTTCTGGCCATTTACCAAAGTCTGAATATAAAACAAAAGCTATTCCAACAACCAGACGTAATGTGATTTCGGTATAGTTTATAAAGTTGGTACTTGCAAATTTTTTTAATAAAACCCTTGCTTTATTAGGGTTAAAGAGCATTATAAATCCGGCTACTATGATATTTATTCCAAAAAGAATCACAATCCATTTTGCAATCTCTATGTTCATAATTTAGGTATATATTTGATAATGATATATCAAAAATGATTAGCTCATAAATTGCTCAATGGTTTTGCATATAGCTTTTCTTGGTAAGTCCTGCCAATTCAGCAGCTTGTCCCAAGGAAAGTTTTCCTTTTTCATAAAGAGTTGATGCAACTAACATTGCTATTTCCTTATCATAAAGGTCAACGGTATCTGGTACCTTAAAATTTACTGCTCTCATAAAATAAAGATAATCAATATCTGAAAATTATGTGTTCAATGGTAGGCTTTTTTTCTATGCTTGTAGGCAACTATCAAGTAACATTAATAAGCATCTATCACCCCAACTCAAGAACTGTTACTTCCGGCCAGATGCCAACGCGACCAGGATAAGCCAAATAGTCAAAACCTCGCCATTAACAATGTAGCGTGTTGTAAAACGTATTTTTATAAATCTAAAATTCCGAATGTTTCTGTAAATGGAATATCAATACTAATTATATCAAATTTTGGATTTATTCCTTTTTTTAATAAAGCTAAAGTATTTTTTGAACGAACGTCAGAAGTTACAAAATGACTAATAGTTTTGTCTAAATCTTATTGAGCAAAAAGCTTTGAATCGTTTGGGATTATTGCACGAGGTAATAGTTTCTCAACATTGATTTTATTCTGCTTAAAAATAATTTCGGCAAATTCTCCTGTCTTTTCCGCATCTTTTAAGTTGAACGGAACAATTTGGACATTTTTTAGTGGTAAATCTTCAAGTTTTCCGAGAACACAATATTCCGCAATACTAATAGTAGAAATTTTTAAAGCTATTTCGTTTTCCAAGAAATATTTAAAATAACTAACAGCATTTGAATGAAGTGGGTCTTCGTCATTAAGAAGTCGAATAAAAAAACTTGTATCTAATAAAACACTATGCTTCATATCCACCTCTTAATTTCAAGAGCCATTCATCTGGATTAATATTATTCCAGCTTTTTTTGGCTTTTTTAATTAGTGAATTCAGGTAGTCGCTATCAAATTTTGGTTGATAATCAATTAGTTCTAATAAAGAAAGTGATTTCGTGTCGATTTCGCCAGTTTCAATATTTTGTTTTCCACTCGCTCTAACACCAAATTTTTTATAAAGTAAATTTTCTTCTCTTTCCCTTAAAAACTCTTCTCCAGTTTCAATCGATAAGTATCCATAATCTTTAGTGTCTAAATGAATGTTAGCTTTACTTTTACCGCCAGCATCTTTTAGAATACCATAAAAATAGAATTCCGCATCAACCCAAATATTTTCTGTTCTAAAATATTTAGTAGAAGGATTAATCGTTAATTCATAATTGTCTTTGAGAGAAGTTTTAATTTGAAATTCATAATTTTTTTGACGTGATAAATTTTGAATATTTTCAATTGATCTCGCAGTTTTTAATTCCAGAAAATCTATTGATTCATTAGCTTGAACTTGTCCTAACACAGCACTAAATCCTATTACTGTTTGAATAGTTGTTTTAAATAAATGTCTGACAGAACCTTCTTGAATATCATAAGTGATAATTGGTCTATCTTTCTTATTGTTTGGATATAGTAAGTCCTCAACATTTTGCAAAATAGTTGTAATATGCTTAATATCGTAGTTGTCAGGGCTTATACTTTTATTGCCTGATTTCCCTACAACTCGGATTTCTATGTCTCCAATTTTTTCCACATTTCAAAGATACAATTATTTCAATATGTTTTATAAAATTATTGAATTCGTACTTTTTTTCAATATGTTTTACAACTATCAAGTAACATTAATAAGCATCTATCACCCCAACTCAAGAACTGTTACTTCCGGCCAGATGCCAACGCGACCAGGATAAGCCAAATAGCCAAAACCACGATTGACATTTATGAACCTTTTATTGTGCTTATAAATTCCTGCCCATTGTTTATAACGATATTGCGCAGGACTCCACTTGAACCAACCTGGAATTTCTATTCCAAATTGCATCCCGTGCGTGTGACCACTTAAAGTGAGTTGAAAGTTCTTGGGGTGTTCTTTTAAATTCAAATCCCAATATGACGGGTCGTGACTCAACAGTATTTTAAAATCTTCAGGCTTTAAATTTTCTGAAGCTATATCAATATCACCGTGTTTAACAAATCCACCTTTTCCCCAGTTTTCAACACCTACTAAATGTAATTTTTCACCAGATTTTTCAATGCTCACATTCTCATTTCTCAGCATTTTCCAACCCATTTTTTTATGGATACTTAGTAGTTGATTGAAATTTTTGGTTTTATCAGCTTCGGTCTCCCAATCGTGATAATCTCCGTAATCGTGATTGCCTAAAACGGAGTAAATCCCGATTTTAGCTTTTAGTTGATTAAACACTTCAAACCAATTATCCATTTCATCAGCAAGGTCGTTAACCAAGTCTCCAGTAAAGCAAATAATATCAGCATTTTGAGCGTTAATCAAATCGATGCCGTATTGCACTTTGTCTTTATTGTCTAAACTTCCTGAATGTATATCACTGATTTGTAATACTTTTAAGCCTTTAAAAGCTTGTGGCAAGTCCTCAAACTCCAGTTTATATTTCAAAACTTTATAGTTGTATCTCCCTTGGTACATCCCGTATAAAAGTGACAAAAAAGGAATTGCACTAATTCCAAGTGCCAGTTGACTTACAAATTTTCGTCGAGATGGAAAAGATTTTTTTGAAGACGGAAAAATCAATCGAAAAACGTAGCGAAATATTCTCGTGAGGTCTTCGGCAAACATAAAAATCAGAAGTCCAATTTTTAGAGCTATTATACTTAAAAACAAACCAATAAACAAGCCTCTGGGTTGTCCAAATGTGCCGCCTTGAACGTCCATATAGAAACTGCTTATCATTAATCCATAAACCAATAGACTCAAGACAATGTAAATAATGGTCACTTTCAGTTTAGGGAATAATCGCCTAAATGCTTGAAGTGCGTAGATTTCAATTCCTAATAAAATGCCAAGGCTAATGATCCAACGCATAAGTTATGAAGCTTCTTCCATATAGTCTTCTATAGGATTGCAAGTGCAGATTAAATTTCTATCGCCATAACCCTCGTCAACTCTTCTAATAGACGGCCAAAATTTATTATCAGCAACATAATCTAATGGAAAAGCAGCTTGCTGTCTGGAATAATTAAATTGCCATTCGTCAGCCGTCAACATCGCTTGAGTATGTGGTGCATTGGTCAATAAATTGCCGTCATCTTCAGGCTTACATTGCGAAATTTCTTGTCTTATACTAATCATCGCATCACAAAAACGATCGAGTTCTGCTTTGCTCTCACTTTCTGTAGGTTCTATCATCATTGTGCCTGCAACGGGAAACGATACTGTAGGCGAGTGGAAACCGTAATCAATCAAGCGCTTAGCGATATCTTTTACTTCAATACCATTTTTTTTAAATGGCCTACAATCAATAATCATTTCGTGAGCGGCTCTACCGCGCTCACCGGCATACAAGGTTGGGTAGTGATCTTTAAGCCTTTCTTTGATATAATTAGCATTTAATATGGCAGCTTCTGTAGATCGTCTTAAGCCATCTTCGCCAAGCATTCTGATATAGGCATAAGAAATGATACAAACAAGCGCAGAGCCCCAAGGCGCGGCAGAAATTGCCGAAATTGCATTATCACCACCAGTTTCAATTAAAGGATTACTGGGCAAAAATGGCACCAATTGTTTAGCTACACAAATTGGGCCAACACCCGGACCACCACCACCGTGTGGGATAGCAAAAGTTTTGTGTAAATTCAAATGACAAACATCAGCGCCAATAGCACCTGGACTGGTTAAGCCAACTTGAGCATTCATATTAGCACCATCCATATAAACTTGTCCACCATATTGATGAATACAATCTGTAATTTCTTTTATACTGGACTCAAACACACCGTGAGTTGATGGATAAGTCAC
>JASMTR010000040.1:0-2772 GCA_041694175.1 Bacteroidales bacterium | reverse complement strand
CTAAAAAAACGCTATAAAACCCTAAAATCACAAAACACGAAAGATTGAAAATGCACAGCTCCGCAACCCGCTACCTTTAGGTTGGTTCAACACAGGGATAATCACAGCAGAGTCCCCCGGATCATGCGTGGGATTGATCCCTAATTATTGGCGTTAGTTTTTTTTATTCATACCACCCGTCTGTATCAACTTCAAAGTTCGTTATTGTCAATTCAGAATTTGGCAGCTTGTCGTTTAGTTTAGCGTTTAAAGAACTTGTGAATGGAAATGAAGTGTGCATTTCTACTCCTTCGCCACGTCTTAAATCTGAATTTGAACCATATTGTAGGCGTACATCTACCGAGCCATAAACATCCATTTCAATTGAGCCACTATTTAGTGCTGTCACATGAATTGATGATGTGGAATATGACTCAATGTTATGATGAGTTGATAGAATGTCAATTTCGTCAAAAGTTGATTGATAAATGTGTTCTACAAATTCAGAGTCAATTTTTGAATCTAACGCTCTAAAGATAGATTTTCGACATTCTTTAATTGCTGTGTGGAATCCTTTGAAGGAACCAAGAATTTCATCTGCGAATGTATCTACTTCAGTATCGTCAAGGTCAAAAGTGTCATCATTGATATGGGTGTATTTGCTAAGTTTCGTAATTGACTGAACCACTTGCTTTTTTAATTTATTTAAGGTTGAAATATCCATTATTTCCTTGTCAAGAAATTTGTCCGTTAGCCCGCCTTGAATTGCATATTTTATTCTCTCACCGCGAGTTATCACCTTAGGGTCTCCTGATTCATTTTTAAACCAATCACATTTTCTAATCTCATCTTCTGGTGAAAGCGAATGAAGAATGTGTCGGGATAACTCACGAATACTGTAAGCAAAGTTGTTAAGTCGAAGTTTATTAGTCTTGTCATTTAAATTGTCAAATGATGCTTTTAGCAAAGCTGATTGAAAATCACCTTTTACTAGAGGCTCAAGTTCTTTTATATCAATCTTCGTCATTTTTTTAATTAACGCCAACGGTGAGTGTATGGTGTCGTGCGGGATTATGAGGTGAAAACTTATCAATTTACACCAACTTTTTTACGAGCAACAAACGTTCGAAAACCGCTGAAACCCGCATGCACAATACACATTGTTGTAAGCTGGCTGTTTATATGTAGCAAATTCTATCTTTATTTATTTCCACGAATTTCTTATTAGGATTCTCAGAATTTAAAATAATAAGATGAAAATAATTTTGAGGTTTAGGTTCTTCGTGTCTAATGTATGTTCCATTTGCTTTACTAACCAAAATAGGCTTACTCAATAATAAGGATTTAGCTTTAGAACGAGCTTCTTCCAACGAGATGTCTTTTACAAAAAGAGCCAAATCAACATCGTTAATTTCTTCAATCTCTTTATGCAATATTGAGCCAAATACTCCAAGTTTTTGAAGGTTGTCTCCAAATGACATTTTGATTTTCTCAAAGTCATTTTTAAAATTTAGAATTCTTTTAGTTGCTTCCATTTTTAAAATAATCAATTATAAATTTAACAATCCATGCAATTATTCCACTGCTCCAGAATAATTTTTCAATTAAACCAGAGTTCTTATTGATAAGTAATCCAGATACTATCATGAAAGACAGTGTTGTATATTCTAAAGGGCTTATATGTTCTTTAGTTAGTATTAATTTCTTTTCTTGAACACAATCTTTAGGATTAGCTGCTAGAATCTTAACTCTCTTTTTTAGAAACTCAACATTTATATTAAAACAGCTGCAATAATTAGGAAACATTTTAAAAAAAGAAATGAAGTGTCTTTTAAAAAAGAAATATCCATATCCAATTTTTGTAGCCGCTAATTTTTCTCTATATATAATTGTGAAATGATATGGTTCACTATTATTCAAGTCTATTTTATCAAGGAAAATTTTATGACAAGCCTTTTGGTCATCTCGTTTAATTGGAACTGCTTTTAGGTTTCCATTTAATTTTCCGTTTATTCGACTTCTAATACTTAATAAATCAAAATCATCGTCTTTAAAATGTGACGTAATTGTCCACGTATCATCTCCTTCAGCTATTTTAAGCAAATCGAAACTCATTTCATATGTGCCGAATTTAAAATCAGAATCAACAGTAATTTTTAAATCGCACTTCTGAATCTTGAAAGACACTTTTTTCGAGTCAGGAAGAACTGCTGCCATTTCTTTTTTTGTTTCCATATTCATATATGTATGTAGGTTCTTTCAGCTTGCTTACAACGGTCACTTGTAAGTTGTCGTTGCGGATTTCGGAGCTCGTTCCTGTCCGGCAGGACGGAACGATGTTGCGAGAATCCAGCGTACGACACACCACAAACCCCGCAATGCAATTTACAATTTGTTATGGCATCGTATTTTATGTTTTTATTGTCCATGATATGCAATTTAAAGCACCTCCATTTTCAATAATTTCACTCATATTTATTTTTAAAATTTTACCATCCGAATAGTCGGGGTAATATTTTTTCATTTGCTTAAATGCCTGGTCATCTTCGTCAATTCCAAATACTGGAAGAAGAATTATATTTTGTGTTTGAAGAAAATTTAAATACCACCAATTATTTTCATTTTCGTTCTCAACATCAAATTCCATTTTTTCCCATGAAAGCCCGTGTTTGTCAAGTTCTCCGAAAAGCTTGTTTCTAAATACTTCATCGTACTCATCAAAGTATTTTTGCACTAAAACAGAATTTTCATTAATAAAACGAATCATTCCGTCGGCGTGTCCATACGGCTCAT
>JASMTR010000039.1:0-13667 GCA_041694175.1 Bacteroidales bacterium | reverse complement strand
TAATAACACAAATTCACTTTTATCCTAAATTTTACGTTTGTTTTTCATTATAAAGCCTAATTTCGATACAATTTTTCTTCGTTTTACTCAGAAAAACCACTCAATTTGACGGCTTTATAAAATTAGGTTATTTAAATCGAACTCAGGTTGATAATAATTTCATTATTTCAATTAATTGGTCTTGTAAATCTGCTGGATTTGGATATGATTTAAAATATTTACAAAGCTTGAGCCAATAATTGACTCCATTGGCTTCTTTATCAGCTATTTTAATTTATGTATAAAATCTGCTCGGCTTTCAGCGCTTTGTGATTCGTTTACATTTGCACCAATTAAGGTTCCTGATTTTAAGATCTGATTAGCAATTACAAATTTTCTTTTTTGACTCTAAAAGTTCAGCATATTCTATAATGTTTAAAGCAAACTCAAAACTCTTGTATAAAATTAAATTTTTCATGATGTTAATATTTTAAAGTTAAAACTTATTACAAATCTATTTATGCTATAGACAGTTTTATAAAAATCAGCAAATTATCACATTATCACTTTTTCACATTATCATATTATCCAATTAACACATAGCTACATTAATTCCCTGTACTCCCAAATCCGCCGTCACCACGTGAAGTTTGGTCAAGTTGCTCAACCAGTTTAAACTCAGCTTGTTCAAATTTAGCAATGACCATTTGAGCAATGCGCATGCCGTTGGTGACTTCAAAATCATTTTGCGAGAGATTGACCAGAATCACACCTATTTCACCGCGATAATCTGCATCGATGGTGCCTGGTGAATTTAAAACTGAGATACCGTGTTTTGCTGCTAAACCGCTTCGTGGACGGATTTGAGCTTCGTAACCCTCAGGTAAAGCAATATGCAAACCAGTTTTGATGATTGTGCGTTCTAAAGGTTTTAATATGATAGGACTTTCACAAACCGCTTTTAAATCTAAACCTGCCGAATCTTTGGTTTCGTATTTTGGTAAATCGTGCTCAGAGGTATTGATAATAGGAATAATCATAAATTATGTTTTTTTGATGTAATACAATAATTCTCGTTTTTCAAAAGAGAAAGCTAAAATTAAATAGCTTAGAATAAATATAATACCTATCCAGATTTGATCTCTAAATAGATAAAAAGACAATGCAGAAAAAGAAATACCTAACAAGCTATAAAGTGCCAATCGCTGAAGTGGATAATTGATTTTATAATATTTTCGTCCCAAAGCATAAGACAACAACATCATACTGCCGTAAGCACAAAGTGTGGCAATAGCCGATGCTTTAAATCCATAAAGTGGAATAAAAATAATATTGATCGCTAAAGTTATAATTGCGCCGATACTGGAAATTATCGCACCAAATTTCGTGCGGTCTGTGATTTTATACCACACCGAAAGATTGTGATAAATACCCAAACACAAATTTGCTAATAGCAAAATAGGCACAACACTCAGTGCTTCGTAAAACACGTCATTTTGAATAATCAATTTCAGATAATCGATAAAAACCACCACAAAAAGTAAAATAAAAATCCCACAAATCACAAAATATTTAGTGATTAATGCATAAGCTTTTTTGGGGTTTTGGGTTTGTGAGTGACTAAAGAAAAAAGGCTCAATTCCCAATCGATATGCTGTGGCGAAAAGCGTCATAAACATGGCTAATTTGTAACACGCGCCATAAATACCAACTTGAGATTTGGCGATGTTTTCTGGCAATAAGTAGTTGAGTAAAATTTTATCTAAAGTTTCATTGATAGAAAACGCCAAGCCAGCCACCAAAACAGGCAAGGCATATTTCATCATACTTTTCCACAGTTGGGCATCAAATTGGTATTTTAGTTTGATAAAGAATGGTGATAATAGCAAAAACGTTAATCCACTTGAAATAACAAAAGAAATAAAAATGTATTCTATTCTAAAATCAGCAATATAAATGCCATTTAAAAATTCTAAATCATTTTTCCATAATGGCAATTTTAAAAGCAAAAATAGATTCAGCCCTAAATTTACAACGACATTGATGATTTTAATCACCGCATAGCGAATAGACTTTTTATTGATTCGCAAATAGGCAAAAGGAATCACGCAAATAGCGTCAAAAAATAACACCCAAATGATAAGTTTATAATGAAAAGGATTCAGGTCTAAAACCTGTGAAATTTCTGAATTAAATATTATCGAAAAAACTAAAAACAAGAGACTTGAAAAAAGTATAGAAAGCGTTGCCGTGCTGATGACTTTGTCTTTATGGTTTTGCTTGGTAAAAAATCGAAACACCGTTGTTTCCATTCCGTATGACAAAATCACATTAAAAAAAATCAGGTAGGAAAAGACCAAAGTGATAATGCCGTAGTCTGAATCTGAAAAGAGCTTGGTATAAAGTGGAACTAATAAAAAGCTCAACATTCGCGGCAAAACTGTAGCTAAGCCGTAGACAAAGGTGTGTTTAAAAAGCGTTTTAAATGGATTCAATCCCTGTGAAATTTTGGTAAAGGTAAGAAATGAGGTTAAATTTTATCAATGTGGTCATCTTTTGTTTTCACCTCGCATTTCTCTTTGCCTCATTGGCATGCTGTCGATAAGACTAAAAAGCTTATCGGTTGTAATAGGTTGGTCTTGTCTTAATTTTATGGTGCCATCTAACCCAACGAGAATCACTTCAAAATTTTTATCATCTGAAATTTTACTTCTTAAATATGCCAAGGGATTGTCTTGATCTTGAATGTAATTAAAAACTGGTTTTATCATATTCCTTGACCAATGCATAATGGCAATTTTGCGTTCAATTGCAGACTCTTTTTCAGCTAAAATTAAATTTAACTGTTCTTGATAAGTTGAATTTTCATCTTCATTGACAATAATTAACCATCTTCTATCTGAACTGTTTTGTGATATTACCGCTGAACTCATAAATAATAGAATAATGCAAAATATGCTTTTTAAAATTTTCATCCGTACTTATTTTATACCAAATGTACTATAAATGAGATTAAAAGAAATTGAATTTTCATCTCTATTATTTTTGCTAAATCAAGTATTTGTTTTCTGTAATTCTACCTTACCTTTGTCATATTAAAGTCTTTAAATGAAATACTACATCATAGCTGGCGAAGCTTCTGGTGATTTGCACGCTTCAAATCTGATGAAAGCTTTACAACAAATTGATGCTCAAACTAATTTTAGGTTTTGGGGAGGCGATTTAATGGCCAATGTTGGCGGAACTCTCGTCAAGCATTATAAAGATTTAGCCTTTATGGGGTTTGCTGAAGTAGTGATGAATCTGAGAACGATTTTTAAAAATATTAAATATTGCAAGCAAGATATCCAAGAATTTCAACCGGATGTGATTGTATTTATTGATTATCCTGGCTTTAATTTTCGAATTGCTAAATGGGCAAAAGCTGAAGGTTTTAAAACTCATTATTATATTTCGCCTCAAATTTGGGCGTGGAAAGAAAATCGCATCAAAGCCATTAAGCGTGATATTGATGAAATGTATGTGATTTTGCCTTTTGAAAAAGACTTTTATGAAAAGAAACACGATTTTCCCGTGCATTTTGTGGGTCATCCTTTATTAGATGCTATTAAAGATTTTAAGCCAAAAAGCGTCGAAGAGTTTATAAAAACTAATCAACTTTTAGATAAACCCATTATTGCACTTTTACCTGGAAGCAGAAAGCAAGAAATTTCCAAAATGCTTAGCGTCATGTTAAGTGTAGTTGATGATTATCCAGAATATCAATTTGTCATCGCGGGTGCACCTGGACAAGAGGCTCAATTTTACGAACAGTTTAACGCCAAAAAACGCGTGTCTTATGTTCAAAATAAAACCTATGATTTGCTCAGTGTATCCACCGCAGCCCTGGTAACTTCTGGAACAGCAACTTTAGAAACGGCTTTGTTTAAAGTGCCCGAAGTCGTGTGTTACAAAGGCAGCACTATTTCTTATCAAATTGCTAAGCGAATTATTAACTTAGATTATATTTCGTTAGTCAATTTGATTATGGATAAGCCTGTAGTGAAGGAGTTAATTCAAGGTGAATTGAATACTAAAATCTTAAAAAATGAGCTCCATAAAATTTTAGATACTGATAAGAGAAAACAACTGTATTTAGAGTATTACGATTTGGAACAAAAACTCGGTGGAGCAGGAGCGAGCGAAAAAACAGCAAAGCTTATATTTGAAAAAATACAGTAAATTCGCAATTTATGACAGAAAGCATACAATTGTCTAAAGGAAAATCGGCCTATTTTGCCAGCGATAGTCATCTTGGTGCACCCAATCAAGAAGCGAGTAGAGTCCGTGAACGCAAATTGGTGAATTGGCTTGATGAGATTAAGCAAGACGCTGAGGTCATTTTTTTGCTAGGCGATTTGTTTGATTTTTGGTTTGAATATAAAACCGTTGTACCAAAAGGTTTTGTTAGAATTTTGGGGAAACTTGCTGAAATTACTGATGCGGGTATTCCTATTCATTTTTTTGTCGGCAATCACGATTTATGGATGACAGATTATTTCCAAAAAGAATTAAACATACCTGTTTATCATCAACCCCAAGTATTTGAAATTAATGGCAAACAATTTTTTATTGGTCACGGTGACGGTTTAGGGCCGCATGATAAAGGCTATAAACGTATGAAAAAAGTGTTTACTAATCCGTTTTGTCAATGGTTATTCAGGTGGTTACATCCGGATTTGGGTGTGCGATTAGCGCAACATTTATCGGTAAAAAATAAATTAATTTCAGGTGAAGAAGACGCTAAATTTCTTGGAGAAGACAAAGAATGGTTAGTGCAATACGCTAAACAGAAATTAAGCAAACATCATTTTGATTATTTTATTTTTGGACACCGTCATTTGCCTTTAAACATTCAGCTTAAAGAAAATAGCCAATACATCAACCTAGGAGATTGGATAAAATATTATACTTATGGTCAGTTTGACGGTAAAGAATTTTTACTAGATAAATTAAAATAAAAAGTAACTTATTTTAAATTTTTTTTGTCTTCCTCAGGAGTCTGATCATCTTCTTTGGAAGCGTCTTTAAATTCTTTGATGCCACTGCCAAGACCGCGCATTAATTCAGGGATTTTTTTACCTCCAAAAAGAAGTAATATAGCAATGCCTATAATTACCCATTGCCAAGCTCCCATTACGAAAATTACATTAAGTGAATGCATGTGTTTTTAATTTGGACTACAAATTTAATTAATATATAGTGATTATTGAGACTTTATGATTAAATTGTTTTCGGTTGAATATTTTCTTTATGTGATTTATAATAATTTTTGAAAATTATAAAATAAGTTAACCTCGTATTAACAGCATAAACTAACGACAATCGTTAATTTTGTATAAATCTTAAAAATAATATATTATGTCAAACAACACAGGAAATACTATTGTAGCATTATTAACAGGAGCAGCTATTGGTGCTGGATTTGGTCTGCTTTATGCACCACAAAGTGGAAAAGAAACTAGAGAGCAACTTTTAGAGGAGGCTGGTAAAGCAAAAGACAAATTAGGTAAGGAATATGAAGATTTATCTTCTCAAGTTACTGAATTTGCAGATTCTGCTAAAAGCAAATTTGAGAAACGAATTGATAAGCTTTTTAAATCTGCCAATAACCAAGCTGATGATATATTAGCTAATATGGAATCTGAATTGGATGACTTGAGAAAAAAAAACGCCGATTTGGTAAAGGAGCTTGATAAGTTAAAAGCTTAAAATGTCTGACCAAAAAAAAATAGGACAGCATCTTAATAATTTATCCGACGATGCTAAGACTTATATTGAAAGCGAAATCGCTTACTTCAAGCTTGATGCATACAAAAAACTCATTAAGGCAACTTCTGCATTACTAAGGTTTTTGGTTAATGCGGGTATCGTGTTACTTGTATTTGCTTTTCTTTCAATTGGTTTAGGTTTACTCTTAGGTAAAATAATTGGTTATTATTATGTCGGTTTTTTTATAATTGCTGGCATTTATTTTATACTTTTATTAATAATGATATTTTTTGGAAAATCTTTTATTCAAAATTCTGTTTTGAAAATTTATAATCGAATTTTTGAAGATATTTAATTTTAAAATGTTTTGAGAAATTACCAATCCATTGAAGAAATAGACAAACATCTTAAGATTTTAAGATTACAAGCTGATATTCATAAACAAAGAGCTGAAATTGATTTTAAATATATCAAGCATTCTCTTAAACCAACTAATTTGTTTGCTGAATTTGTAGCTATCTTGAGCCAGAAATATTTGTATAGAAAAATATTTCAAATAATTCTTAATAAATTTAAGGCATAAAAAAAGCACTTTTATAAAAGTGCTTTTTTTATGTAATCAATAAAATAAAATTATTCAACTTCAACTTCTTCAGTATTGTCAATCAAAATTTGACCTCTGTAGTATAATTTGCCTTCGTGCCAGTGAGCTCTATGGTATAAATGAGCCTCACCAGTAGTTGGGTCAGTAGCAATTTGTGGCATTTCAGCCTTGATATGTGTTCTTCTTTTATCTCTACGTGTTTTTGAGATTTTTCTCTTTGGATGTGCCATTTTTTATTCTTTTAGTAATTTTTTTAATTTATCCCAACGTGGGTCTGTTTCGTTATTTTTCGTGTCTTTTTCTCTATCTACGCTATGACGATTTAGTTTCTCAAGAATTTCAGAATCTAAAGTCCCATCTTCTACACCAGGATGTATTTTTTTTTGCGGTACTGCTAAAGCTACACATTCGTATATAAATTGTTCTATTTGAAATTCATATTCTCCGTGAGGAATAAATATTAATTTTTCATCTACCTCTTTAAATTCATCTCCAAATTTTACAACTAGTGACAAGCTATTTTCAATAGGCAAATTAAAATGCTCTAGAGTTAAGTCGCATTCAACTTCAACTTGACCTTTAATATGAAAATCAAATTCAAGATGTGTGCTTTTCTTTATCAAAGTAACTTCAACTTGAATATCTGATTTTAGAAATTCTTGGTAATCAAATTCATCAAAGAACGCATTATCTATCTTATATTCAAATTGATGCTCTCCTTCTTTAAGCCCTACAAATTGAATGGCATAATCTTCAAGATTCAACATCACTACATCAATTTTGAGCCTGCAAATATAAAAAATATTTACAAACTATAAGGGTTTAAAACTTAATTTTATATTGCGCTTTTATTTGGTTTTTAGAGGGTTTTTTGTCAAAAACTTGTATTCCTCTCTATTTTTATAAACCTTAATAGCTTCAAAAACGGCTTTTGTAAATGAACTTGGGTTGGCTTCATTCTTGCCAGCAATATCAAAACCCGTACCGTGGTCTGGAGAAGTTCTTATAAAATTTAGACCAGCTGTAAAATTTACACCTTGCCCAAATGATAGGGTTTTAAATGGAATTAAACCTTGATCATGATAGGTTGCAATAATGGCATCAAAGTTTTTATAGTTTTTAGAACCAAAAAAACTATCTGCCGCATAAGGACCAAAAACATAATGTTCAGTTTTATTGATTTCAGCTAAGGTTGGTCTAATAACTTCGTCGTCTTCCTTGCCAATTACACCATTATCTCCCGTATGTGGATTAACACCTAAAACAGCAATTTTTGGAACATCTATTTGGTAGTCTTGCTTTAAAGATTGCTTTACAGTCTGAATTTTTTGTTTAATTCTTTCTGGCGTAATATGTTTTGAAATGTCTTTTATTGGGACATGATCGGTTAACAATCCAACTTTTATTGATTCAGATACCATGAACATTAAAGCATTTCCGCCAAATTCTTGCTCCAAAAAATCGGTATGACCAGGAAAGTTGAAGTCGTCTGCTTGAATGTTGTTTTTGTGGATTGGTGCGGTGACCAAAACATCAACTTGATGTTTTTTTACTGCATCAACAGCAGCACGTAAGGATTTTATAGAAAAAGCGCCTGCGGCTTTATGCTCTTGACCAAATTCTATTTTTGGATTGTTTTTCCAGGCATTAACTACATTTATTTTTCCTTCAATTGCTTTATCTGGTGAATTTATGCCCTGAAACCTTAAATTTAATTTGAAATGTCTTTTTAGAAAAGATAACATTTTAGAATGTGCAAAAATTACAGGAGTGCAAAACTCCAACATTCTGTCATCTTCAAATGTTTTTAGAATAATTTCGGAACCAATACCATTAATATCGCCAATGCTGATTCCAACTTTCGGAAGTTTATGTTGAGAGTTTGCGGTTTTATTTACCATAAGTTTTAGAGGTCAATGAAAGCTAAATAAAAATTAATGTACTGTTTTAAAAGAGTTATACTTTTTATTTCAGCTAAATTTGCATGGCAAAGATAATTAAATAAATCTGCAATATGTTTACTGGAATCATTGAAGAAATAGGTCAAGTTGTTAATATTGAAAAAGACAACACAAATATTCATTTTGACATCAAAGCGAGTATAGCAAATCAGCTTAAAATAGATCAAAGCGTTTCTCATAATGGAGTTTGCTTAACAGTTGTCTCTATTGATACTTCAAAGAATATTTATCGTGTTACGGCTATTGATGAAACCCTTAAAAAAACCAATTTAGGGACATTAAAAGCTGGCAGCTATTTAAATCTTGAACGTGGCGCTCTGCTCAATTCTCGTCTAGATGGACATATTGTTCAAGGCCATGTTGATCAGACTGCAACTTGCATTGAGACCAAAGAACACGATGGTAGCTGGACGTATCGGTTTGAGTACAATCCAAAACAACAAAATGTAACGATAGAAAAAGGCTCAATTACTATTAACGGTGTAAGTTTAACAGTCGTTGATAGCGATATTAACGCTTTTAGTGTCGCCATTATTCCTTATACTTTCGAGCATACCACTTTTAGATATCTTAATAAAGGTGATACTGTAAATTTAGAATTTGATGTGATTGGAAAATATATTAAGAGACTTATGGGGCTGAAAAATTAATCTGCTTTTAAAATATTTTTCAAACAAAATTGATAAGCAAATTGCAGATTATCAATTAAAAGAATAGATTCCTTTAATTAAAACTATATCACTAATTTATTTTTTAAGAGTAGTTTTAAATCCTATTTGTATCGATCTGGTAATTTTAAATAAATATTAATTTTCATTTTAACAGAAAAATATCTTAAAATTTAATAATATTGAAATTTATACTGAAGTATTATTTCCTTAATTTTATGAGAAACAACTTATATTTATATGCTCTGGTTTTATTTTTTTCAACTTTTTATTATTTAAATGCTCAAGATGATGAGGAATGTAATACGGGGTTAGACATTCATATTGCTAACGATATTTCTGGTTCAGTAGATGCCACTGAATTTCAACAATCAAAAGATTTTATAACTCAATTAGGCTTATCATTTGCCGGTTCTCTTGGAACTGATGACACGGAGACTAGAATTTCAATCAGTAATTGGTCATCAGGTCCCGGAAATTTTTTAGAATTTAATTTTCCTATTGCAGGTCCAAATTATACTACTGAAATTTCTGATATTGTTTCTTTTGGTGAATCTCCAAGGCCATTCTCTGGCGGAACAGATATTTATACTGCACTTTTAAACGCTTTTAATTGGGTAAATCAAAACCCAATCCCAGATAGAAGTGTTCCTAAAGTCATTGTACTTTTAACTGATGCATTTTGTGATCAAATCCCAGCTAATCTTACCGATTTAGCAAATCAAATTAAAAGTCAAGGTATTGTGATTATACTATTGGCTGTTGATGATGCTGCAAATTGTACATCATTACAAGGAACTAATGTAGCTTCACCCAATGGTTATTTTAGTGCGTCAAATTATACAGCACTTCAAAACAATGCTGTGACTTTTGTACAAGATATAACTCAAGTAGGGTGCGACGGCGACCCGCCAGACTTATCTAATGCTTTTGATCTTACTATTGAGCTTTTTAATTATGAACTTATAAATTGTAACCCCGGACCACCAGAAGGCTCTGTAGAATATACGATTACAAATAACGACTTGCTAAATCCATTCAACGATATTTTAAAAATATCATTTTATGATGGAGACCCAACAATGCCAGGAACTCAATTTCTGTTTACTGAAGATTTGAACGTTCAAAATATCCCTTCAAATGGAGGTACTTTTAGTAGTTTAGTTACAAGTCAAACTTTTTTAAGTGCAACACAATTATATGCCGTGGTAAACTTTGATGGTAGTACACCAGGAAATCAGGTGCCCTTATTGTTTTCAAACCTTCCCGATCAGGTTGAAATTGATTCTGAGGAACAAGTCGCCAATAATATTTCTGATCCTATAGATAGAATTGATGATGGCAATTGCGCAGAATTTGCCAATATTGATGTTCAAGTCACCAATTCTGGTGTTGGTTGTAATGCTCAAGTTTTTTATACTGTTGAAGTCTGTAATATTGGAACTGCAAATGCAGTTATGGATGTAAATGATATTAATCATTTGCCACCAAGCGGTTTTAATCTTCAAAGTTTTAATATGATAGGATCAAATCCTTTTATATCAGACCTTGCTATTGGACCAGAGCAAATTGTTTCGATAAATGAAAATGATGATCTTGGTGATGTAATTGGTGCAGATCTTGATGGTGATGGCGATTTAGATGTAGTTTCTGCAAACCTAAATGATGAAAAAGTAGCTTGGTACGCTAATGATGGTGCAGGAAATTTTGGTCCTCAACAAGCAATTTCTTCTAATATGGGCACAGCAAGATTAATATACACTGCAGATCTCGATGGTGATGGGGATCAAGATGTAATTGCTGCTGGAGATTTCCCTAACGAAATAAGTTGGTTTGAAAATGATGGCAATGGTAATTTTACAAATCAGCAAATCGTATCTTCATCTTTAGAAATTCCAGAAGATATTTTTACAGCCGATCTAGATAATGATGGTGACTTAGATATTTTAGCGGCATTTGGTGATGATAACACAATTGCGTGGTATCAAAATGATGGTACTGGAAACTTTGGTCCTCAACAAGTTATTACTACAAATACAATTGGAGCGAGCTCTGCTGCTGCTGGTGATTTTGACGGTGATGGCGATCTAGATGTTGTATCAACTTCAGCCACAGATGATAAGTTAGCATGGTATGAAAATGATGGAGTTGGAAATTTTGGCCCTGAACAACTCATAGCCATTTCAGCTTCTACAGATGAAGAAGTTAAAGTGTCGGATTTAAATGGTGATGGTGCAATCGACATTATTACAACTGGCGCAAATCAAGTTACATGGTTTGAAAATGATGGCACTGGTAATTTTGGCCCTGAAATTTTTATTAGCAATGTTGCTAATTCAGCTCAATCTATATTCATCGTCGACTTTGATAGTGACGGTGATTTAGATGTATTATCTTCATCTGGTACATTCACAGCACAGTCTAAAATAAGTTGGTTTGAAAATGACGGCACTGGTAATTTTGGTCCTGAAGAATTCATTACAGGAACCATTAATGAGCCTCAAACTGTGTTTGCAGGAGATTTTGACGGTGATGGTGACCCAGATGTGCTATCAATTTCAACTTCTGAAGATAAAATTGTTTGGTATGAAAACCTAATTGTAACTAAACTCCCAGCTCAAACTTGTGCTACCTACGAGTATGTTTATGATATCAACGGATTACCTGCTGGTGATTATGATTATACAGTTGCCGTTGAGGCTGTTGCTGAAGCTGGTATAAATCCTTTCGTGATATTTAATCCCAACACAGATTTTAGCTTTGGCGCCGAAACTGGTTTGAATGGCTTTGATGGAACAGCAAATACAAGTGATGATCTCAACTTTAGTGGGGCTTCTTCTGATTGTGTTCCTGGCGAACAAATCATACTTGATGTCTCTATGACAGGTGATGGTAGCTGTCCTGATGATTTCAGTACCGCAACAATAACTATAAACAATCAAAGCGGTCTAACTCTTAACAATACAGTTTTGACTCTTGACCTTTCCGGAGCTGGTGCTATTTTTAATGGAGAGCCTTATAACTTAACTAACGGACTTGTTCTTGCTGAACCCAATATTTTTAATCCTAACTACCCTAATGTGCCAAATGCTATTTCACAGCAAAACGGACCTCAGTCTTTAGATATTTTTAACTTGCCTGGTGGAGTATCTACTTTTAATGTAGATTTCGCAATAGGAACTGCTTTAATAGATTTATCTATTGAAATCTCTCAAATCCCAACTAATATAAATGATACCGGAATTGCTTCTGGTTCAGATAGTATTACTCCGGCTGCAATTCCTACAATAACTGGAAATTGCCCAGCAGACGTAACGATTGCTGAGTCAACAATTGACTTAAATTTTACAGTATCTAATGCAACATCTATAAATTGGACTTCCGGAACTCAAGGAGACTTTACAAATCCAAATTCTGGTATAACAACTTATATTATTAGTGATCAAGATCTAGCTAATGGATTTGTTAATTTGTCCCTCCAAGCCTTCTCTGCTGGTGGTTGCTTGGAAATTTTAGATTGTCAAGTAAATATTACAGGAGGCTTGTTTGATTATGGCGATGCTCCAATATCCTATGATTTAAATCAAAATAGTATACCAGTTGCAGCGGGAGCGTTAATTAATTCTGATGTTTTTTTTGGTTCAATTTTGCCAGGTGATGAGCTAGCAAATCAACCTTCACCTGATGCCACAGGGGATGGCGTAGAAGAGGATGCGATTTCATTATTTTTATTTACTAACCCTTCTCCTGGAGGTGTTTTCGAGATAGAAATAGAAGTTACTAATAATAGTTTGGAACCTGTTTTTGCGCACGGCTTTTTAGATTGGAATGTCGATGGAGATTTTATAGCAGATACTGATGAAAAATCTGAGCTTTTAACTATTTCTGCAAACTCCGGTTCTGATACCTATCAACTCATTTTTAATGTACCTAACAATTTTGATACCTCAATTGAAAATAAATTTTTAAGACTAAGATTAAGTAGTGATGAATTAGCATCGGGTTTACCTTTTGGTACCGCTGCAAATGGAGAAGTTGAAGATTATTTGATTATTATAAACGAGGAAGGTTGTACTTCATTAGAAAATGACATTGTTGATCCAACACCTCTAGATGTTTGTCAGGCTTCTTCTGGTGGAGATTTAAGTAGCGAAACAGCCACTTTTGATTTAACAACAAAAGTCAATGAGATTACACAAGGTGATCCTTCTTTAGAAGTGATGTTCTATGAAAGTCAACAAGATATAGATAATAACAATCCAATAAACCCTATTAATAATTATGTGAATACTTCTAATCCTCAAACCTTAGAAGTTAGAGTTTTTGATCCTTCAACAGGATGTGAAGCTTTCACAAGTTTGTCTTTAATTATTAATGTTTTACCAGATTTGCCAATAGATTTCGGGATATTAGAAGAATGTGACGAAGATGCAGATGGTGTAGAAAATTTTAATTTAACTTTAGCTGTTTCTGATTTTTTAACTAATAACCCCAACTACAATGCTGTATATTTCACCACCCAAGCCGACGCCGACGCTGGTACAAGCGCCATACCAGACCCAACAGTTTACCCAAACACGAGCAATCCCCAAACAATCTGGGTTCGAGTGCAGAACAATGGTGATTCGACCTGTTTTGAAGTAGAGACCTTCGAGCTATCAGTGACCGACTCCGCTCCAGTAAATTTAAACCCGCCAGATTTAG
>JASMTR010000038.1:0-3278 GCA_041694175.1 Bacteroidales bacterium | reverse complement strand
AACAAATTATAAAATTCTTTATCCGAAACAAAGTAGGAATTTTATTTGTTGTGCTGTTTGCTATTTCTATTCAGCTTAGTATTCAATCTCACACCTATCACAAATCTAAAAGGGTGTCTTCAACAAATACATAATCTGCTTTTCTATTAAATATAAGGTATAACGTCACAAAATACTTTGAACTTAAAGAGGAAAACAAAAAGCTTCAATACGAAAATGTTTATTTAAAAAAGCGCCTTCACAATGCTATACAACCCATTAACGATTCTGTTATTTTAGACTCCCTCTATACTTTTAAACCTTGTTACATAATCTCCAACTCCTATTCCAAAGTAGATAATTATGTGCTCATCAATAAAGGTTTAAGCGATGGCGTTGATGTGAATTATGCTGTAAGCTTACCAAACGGAATTCTTGGTATTGTAGAGAAAAGCACTGAAAATTATTCTAGAGTTATTTCAATATTAAACACTAACTTATCTATCAATGCAAAATTAAAAGCTAGCAATCATTTTGGCTCACTTCAGTGGGATGGTTTAAACCCTAATACTATTTATTTAAAAGACCTTCCACGCTCTGCAAGCTTTAATATTGGTGATACAATAGTAACAGGAAGCAACTCATTGATATTTCCTAAGGATATACCCATTGGTCTTATTAAAGATTATGAGTTAAATGAAAATATTGGCTATTACAATATTGAAGTTAAACTGTTTGAGGACATGACTAACATCAATCATGCTTACGTTATAATTCCTAAGAAAATAAAGCAAGCCAAAAGTTTAATAAACACCAATAATGAATAGTTTTAGTATAAAATATATCATACAGTTTATAATTTTAGTACTTATTCAGGTTCTTGTTTTAGACCACGTACTTTTGCTAGGCTATATCAATCCTTATATTTATATATTGTTTATATTAATGCTGCCCTTTGATATCAATAGAATATATATTTTATTCATAGGATTTCTGTTGGGTATTTCTATAGATTTTTTTAATGACACTGGTGGTGTTCATGCCGCTTCAACATTGCTAATTGCTTATCTTCGACCTTTTATTTTGAGGCTTTCATTTGGTCTTAGTTACGACTATAAAAGCATAAATTTAAAAAAAGCAGATTTTAAAAAGCAATTTCTTTACGTTGTTATCATGGTGTTTATTCACCATTTATTAATGTTTTCTTTGGAATATTTTAGTGTTAATTACGTACTAGATATTTTAAAAAATACTGTATATTCAAGTATATTTAGTTCAATTTTAATTATAATAATTCTGAGGTTATTTAAAACTTAATGAGAAGATTTTTTCCATACATATTGATTATTTTTTCTGCCCTTATATTCCTTATAAGGCTGTTGTATCTTCAGGTTTTTAGTGATTCTTATACTGATATATCTGAAAACTTAGCAGTAAAAGTAGAATATGATTATCCGCAGCGCGGCTACATTTATGATAGAAATGGAACACTGCTAGCGGGCAATCAACCGGCTTATGATGTCATGCTTGTGCCTAGAGATTTAAAAGCTTTTGATACTTTGGAATTTGCAAAGCTTTTGAATTTAGAAAAAAAGACGCTTACCAAAAGGATAGAAAGTGCTAAACGATACTCCTACTACGCTCCTTCTTTAATAACTGCTCAACTTACAAAATCTGAATACGCTTATCTCCAAGAGAATATGTATAAATTTGAAGGCTTTTATATTCAAAAACGTTCTTTGAGAGATTATCAACTGGATTTAGGCGCAAACTTTTTAGGTTATATTGCTGAAGTATCTAATCGTGATATCAAAAAACACCCCTATTACCAGTCTGGTGATTTGTGGGGAAAACAAGGTGTTGAGCAATACTATGAGGAAAAACTAAGAGGCGTAAGAGGCGTAAAATATATTCAAAAAGATCGCTTTAATAATGATTTAGGTTCTTATAAAAATGGTCAATATGATACTTTGCCTCAAAAAGGAAAAGATTTATCGCTTACTATTGATGCTAGACTTCAAGAATACGGTAAAAAATTGATGAAAAATAAACGAGGAGGTATTGTTGCTATTGAACCAAAATCAGGAGAAATCTTAACCTTAATTACAGAACCTACTTATGAACCAAGCGTTCTTATAGGCAGGAAGCGATCTAAAAATTACACTAAACTTTACTATGACTCAATCACAAGACCGCTTTACAATAGAGCTTTACAAGCTCAATATGCACCTGGTTCACCCTTTAAAGTTTTAACAGGTCTCATAGCTTTACAAGAAAATGTAGTGGATGTAAGCGACAGTTATTCTTGTTATGGTGGCTTTCAATATGCTAGAGGTAAGGTTTTAGGCTGTCACAATCACCCTAACCCTATTAATATGATTACTGGAATAGCACATTCTTGTAATTCTTATTTTTCGCGCATTTATCTCAATACGATTAATAAGTATGAAAGGCCACAACAGGGCATACAAACTTGGCACAAGCATTTAAAAAGCTTTGGTCTAGGTCAGTATTTAGGATACGATTTACCTGTAGGTCGAAAGGGATTTATTCCAGATTCCGCTTACTATAATCGCATGTATCAATATCCAACTTATAAATGGTATGCAACTGCAACGGTTTCTAACGGCATTGGTCAGGGTGAGGTTTTAACCACACCTATACAATTAGCTAATTTGACTGCAGCAATTTCTAATAGGGGTTGGTTCATCAAACCACATATATTGAAATCTATTGAAGGTGATGCTATTAAGGATACTACTTTTACAAAAAAGCACTACACGACTATTGATAAAAAGCATTTTGAACCTATTATAGAAGGTATGCACAATGTTTATAAATATGGCACAGCAAAATATCTTCAAATTCCCGGTATAGAAATCGGAGGAAAAACAGGTACGGCAGAAAACAAAAAAGTAATAGATGGAGAAGTTATACAACTTAAAGATCACTCTATTTTTGTAGCTTTTGCTCCAGTTGATGACCCTGAAATAGCAATTGCTGTATTTATAGAGCACGGCTATTGGGGGTCAAGATATGCAGGCAGAATAGCCAGTCTCATGATTGAGAAATATTTAAAAGGTAAAATCACAAGAACCGATATGGAAAAATGGCTACTGGAAAACAGCCCTAATGAAGATTATGAAAAAATAGACTTCATGGTTAAAAATGATAGTATTCTAGAGAATTTAAACCTAAATGAGTAATACTTTTTTTAAAATAGACTGGTTAAGCATTTTGCTCTTTGCCTTGTTAGTTGCTTTTGGTTGGTTAAGTATTTATTCAACTACATTAACAGG
>JASMTR010000037.1:0-3999 GCA_041694175.1 Bacteroidales bacterium | reverse complement strand
ATGAAATTAAAGTCTCAAGAATAATCAATTGCACTGGTCCGAGTTTAGATTTATCTAAAACTAAAAATAATTTTTTAAAACACTGTTTTCAAAAGGGAATCATAACCCAAGACACTTTTAAACTCGGCATAAAAACACATCCCCCAACCTACCAAACCATTAATAAAAAAGGTCAAATAAATAATAATATTTTCACTATAGGTCCAAACTTAAAGGGAGAACTTTGGGAAAGCACAGCTGTAAATGAGCTAAGAAATCAAGCCGCAGTATTGTCTCATATTTTAATAGAAAAAACAAAAAACTATGCACAATCTAATTAAAAAATTAGTTGATTTAAATGAAAAAACTGTTGATAAATCAAGCATAACAGAAATACTTGAAAGTGAAGATATTGACATATCGAGATATAAAATTGATGCCAATCAAACCTCAAGAGGTTATCATAGAATACCACTTTTAAATGACTATGTAAAAGCCTATTTGATGCTATGGCCAGCTTCAGTAGCTTCAAGTATTCATCAACATAAAAACATTAAAGGAGTTATAAAAGTTTTAGATGGGCAAATTGAAGAACACGAATATGAGTTCAACCCAAGGCAAAGAATTTTAGAAAGAAAAGCCATTAAAACTTATCAAGAAAATGATATTATTTTTGAACGTAAAGATGCTATACATCAAGTCTTTAACAGGTCTAAAACGCAAACTGTTTGCACATTACATATTTATTATCCACCATCTCAAAACCTAAAAGACAGTGTTTTATTTGATCCTAAAAAAGGGATTATTGCTACGTTAAGCGATTTGGCTTATTCCTATAGTTGGAGTCAACCTCAAGAAGCATTTTCAAAAATTGACAGTACAGGTTTTATCTACAAAACTTAAAGTTTAAAAAATAATTCTCAAAACTATTCTGTACTGAAATCATTCTAATTATCGTAACTTTCCGCAATGATTTCAACCCAAGTCTGCATAATTGGTGGCGGATTAGCTGGATTGGTCTCAGCAATCCATTTAGCTCGACAAAACATCGATGTTATTCTATTTGAAAAACAAGCGTATCCACGTCACAAAGTCTGCGGCGAATATATTTCTAAAGAAATTCTACCTTATCTCAATTCGTTAGACATCAACTTGTTTAAACACCAAGCCATTGACATCACGCATCTCAAACTTTCGCATCAAAGTGGACAAAGCCTTGAACAAAAACTACCCTTAGGCGGAGTTGGAATCAGTCGCTATACAATTGATTTTCTTCTTGTTAAAAAAGCCGAAACTGAAGGCGTAAACATCATTCAAGACGAAGTGCTTGAAACCATTTATAAAGAATCACATTTTCTCATACAGACTAAAACCCAGAGCTTAAAATCTGATTTTGTGATTGCAGCACACGGAAAACGCTCAGGATTTGACAAAACCTTAAAGCGAAAATTTATCCAACTCAAAACCCCTTGGATAGGTATTAAAGCCCACTATAAAAGTGCAAACTTTGATGAAAACTTAGTAGAACTTCACAATTTCAAAGGTGGTTATTGCGGTTTGTCAATGGTTGAAAATAGACATATCAACTTGTGCTATTTGGTGCATCAAAATGAATTTAAAAAATATAAATCCATTGAAAAATTTAATCAAAATAGCCTGACTCAAAATCCGCATTTGAAAAATTTTCTCAGCCATTCTGAACCTGTATTTGAGAAACATTTGAGTATTTCGCAGATTTCTTTTCAAAACAAACCTACGGTTCAAAACCATGTTTTGTTTGCCGGCGATGCCGCTGGATTAATTCATCCATTATGCGGCAACGGAATGGCAATGGCAATACACTCAGCTAAATTGCTATCTGAACAGATTCTAAAATTTTATAGCGATGAAAGTTTTAGCAGAGCACAAGTGGAAAACAATTATCGAAGTCTTTGGCACCAAAGCTTCAACAAACGTTTAATTTACGGCAAGATGATTCAAAATATTTTATTGAAACCCGAGCTTTCCTCAAATTTGATTAAACTTGTATCTAAATCGCCATTTATTTTAAAACAAATCATCAAACGAACCCACGGAAAACCGCTTCAAAATTGACTTCACTAAAAACACAATATCGCTCTAATGCTGAAGAAATCATGGATGATTTTGACTTGAAAGGTCAAGACTTACAAATGGTCTTAAACGATATTGACAAGGTAAATCACAGACTTGGCGGTCATCGTATTACCTTAAAAGGTTTAAAAAAACTTGCCAAATCTTCTGCTAAAACAACGCTGACTTTTGTTGACATTGGTTGCGGCAGTGGCGATACTTTACGCGTTATTAGCGATTGGGTAAAACATCAAAATTTCAACATCAAACTTTACGGCATTGACGCCAATGCACATATTATTGAACAAGCTAAAATTCTTTCAAAAGATTATCCTGATATCGAATATTTACATCAAAATATTTTTAGTGATGAATTTAAACAACAGCAATTTGATATCATTTCTTGTTGTTTAACCTTGCACCATTTTAAAGACCAAGACATTTTAAAACTTTTGCCTCAACTCTATCAGCAAGCAAAAATTGGGGTGTTGATTAATGATTTGCATCGCAGTCGTTTAGCATATATTTTATTTAAAGCTTATGCAAAAGTGTTTATGAAAAGTAAAATTGCCAAACACGATGGCGCCATATCAATTTTAAGAAGTTTTAAAAAAACAGACTTACAACAATATTTCTCTGCAATATATCCTACATCATTTAACATTGAGTGGTGTTGGGCGTTTCGCTATTTATGTTTAATTCAAAAATAACTATGGTTAAAGTTAAAACGGTGGCAACACAACTACCTGAATATCATCAAGAAGTCAAAGAAACCATTCCTTTAGTAGAAGAATGGTTAAAAAGTGAAGACGACCGATATATTAGGAAAGCCGTCAAAATTTTTGAAGGCGCTCAAGTAGATAAGCGCTACGCCATTATGCCACCAAAAGACGTGTTCACCAAAACTTCTTTTGAAGAAAAAAACCGACTTTACCAAAATGCAGCAAAACAATATGGCAAATTAGTTTTGAAAAAAGCTTTAACTCAAGCAGATTGGGATGCCAAAAGTTTGGATTACATCATCACTGTAAGTTGCACCGGTATTATGATTCCGGCCTTGGATGCTTATTTAATTAATGAATTGGGATTAAAACAAGATGTTATGCGTTTACCTATAACCGAAATGGGTTGCGTAGGTGGTGTTTCAGCAATGATATATGCTTTTCAGTTTCTTAAGTCTCATCCAGATAAACGTGCCGCTATTATTGCTTTTGAAAGTCCAACAGCTACATTTCAGCACGACGATAAATCTATGACCAATATCGTGAGTTCGGCCATTTTTGGCGATGGTGCAGCTTGTGTTTTGATGACTTCTGAAGACACCCAAGGTGTTGAAATTATAGCAGACCAGATGTATCATTTTTACAACCAAACCCATATGATGGGGTTTGACTTAACTAATTCTGGGCTTAAGATGGTTTTAGATATTTCAGTACCTGATAAAATAGCAGAACATTTTCCACACATTATTTATCCATTTTTAGAAAAACACAACTTAAATATTGAAGATATTCAACATTTGATATTTCATCCCGGTGGAAAAAAAATCATACAGACCGTTGAAGAGTTATTTGGAAAAATGGGGAAAAACATCAATCATACTAAAGCGGTTTTAAAAAACTATGGCAATATGAGCTCGGCAACGGTATTATTTGTATTAAAAGCCTTTATGGATGAACCCCAACCTCAAGATTCGTATGGAATGATGTTAAGTTTCGGGCCTGGATTTACCGCGCAAAACCTATTATTAAAATGGTGAAAAATAAAAAACATTGGGCGTTAATTATTGGTGGTAGTCAAGGCCTGGGTTTGGCAACTGCAAAACACTTGGCAAAAGACGGATATAACCTACTGATTATTCACCGTGATTTCAGAACGGATTTACCCCAAATTCAATCTGAGTTTGAATCCATTAAAAAATTAAATGTT
>JASMTR010000036.1:0-2631 GCA_041694175.1 Bacteroidales bacterium | reverse complement strand
TTAAACACATAATCGGTTGAAAAGTGAATCAGCTTGATATGATGTTTTTCGGCAGCTTTAATTAAATTTTCAACGCCAGTTTTATTGACTAAATAAGCGGTGTCTGGTTCGTCTTCTGCTTGATCTACAGCGGTATAAGCCGCACAGTTTAATACAAAATCAAATTGATTCTGCCCAAAATATGCCATGACGTCTTGTGCCTTTGTGATGTCTAGTGTTTTGCGGTCTGTAAATGTAAATTTGTGATTTGTATATTGACTTTGAAGGGCTTTAAATGTGGTTCCTAGTTGGCCGTTTGCTCCTGTAACGAGTATGTTCATAATCAGAAAGGTTGTTCAGCAAAAGTATGTATTTTTATTTGCATTCTTAGTGTTTACTGATTGTCATACTGACTTCGTACACGAAATCTTTCATAATTCAACCCAAGGCTAACTCAATAAAAAACGAGAAACTTTATCAACAATCTCTTGCGGCTCAATACTGCGCATCACATTTTGATAGCCATCAACTTTTTTGTTGCCATAAATTGAGGTTGGTAATAAAGGAAAGGTTTTTTTGTCTGGTAGGAATTGTTCATTTTCAGTTTGACCTAAAGGTGCAAAACCAGCATAAGGATGAGTTTGACCCCAAATGGTAAAAACTTTTACACCAAACATAGCGGCCAAATGTCCATTTCCACTATCCATTGACAGCATAGCATTAAGGTTGGAAATCAAACAAAGTTCAGTTTTAAAATCGTATCGGCCGGCGATACAATATACATTGTTATAAGGTTTTGCCCAATTGTGTAAACGCGACATTTCTTGTTTGCCACCTCCAAATAAGTAAATGTTTAGAGCAGTGTTTTTAGCTAAATTTTTAATGACTTCCTGCATTAAATCAGCTGGATAAACCTTCCCGTCATGTGCTGCAAAAGGAGCAATACCAAGCTGTTTTTTTGATGGATTAAAGTCTAAATCTTGTTTTATTGAGGCATCTAAATTTTGTTTTTGTAAAAGTGCTAGTCGATTCGTGTCTATATCAAAATCTAATTCTTGATAAACATCGGCATAACGCTCTACTGTGGTTTTTAGAGGTTTAAATATTTTCTGTTTTGGTTTGACTAAAGCTTTTTTTTCTGTTCGTCCTTTGTCAATTTTTTTGATTTTTAAACCTTGGAAAAATAAAAATAAGTCTAAAATTTTAGACCGTAACACATGGTGTAAATCTGCAACTTCAGTTAGATTGAGCGATTTTAATTCTCGACTTAATTGATAGAGTCCACTTAAGCCTTTATGCTTAGTTTTTACTTCTGCACAAACTACATTGACTTGTGGAATAAAATGAAATAATACTTTGAATTGCGGTTTGGTAAGCACCGTAATTTTTAACCCCTCGTGTGTTTTGAGCAAAGTATTAATGACAGGAACAGCCATTGCAACATCTCCCATAGCAGAAAGTCTGATGGTAAGAATATGCTTGTTATGACTGGACATTTATTTACGGTTTCTCAAAACGGGATTCATCTCATCATCATTATACATTTTCATCTGTTTATAGACTTTCATATATTTTTCACCGTTGGCAATGTCTTCGAGTAATTGGTCGATAGCTGTTGATAAATCATGGCGTTGTTCAAGCAAAACCTCAAGTTTATTTTGGCTGTTTTGACGATGCTCTTGACTAGCGTCTTTTCGCTCAGCTTCTTCACGCATATGATAAATTTTTAAAGCTAAAATTGATAAGCGATCAATGCCCCAAGCTGGACTTTCGGTGTTTATTTTGGCGTTATTTTTAACTTTAACAGATTTGTATTTTTCTAGAAAATAGCTATCAATATATTCTACTGTGTCAGTTCGGTCTTGGTTAGAGGCGTCAATTTTTCTTTTGATGACCAAGGCGTCTTCAGGTGTAATTTCTGGATCGCGAATGATATCTTCGTAATGCCATTGCACAGTATCTATCCAACATTTTCTATAAAGCAAATGAGACAATACATCTTTGTCTGCATCGTATGGGTTTTGAAACTTTTGATCAACATCGTCTTTGATGTGATATTTATCGATTACGGCTTGGAATATGGGATTGGCTTTTTCTGAAATCATAAAGGCTTTTTTTTGACAAAGATAATATTAACTGTGCAAATGGCACTTAAAGTTAGTAGATCTTCATTTTGTTGGTTGAAATAAAGTATCAATCTGGCTTAGCAGTTCGACTTTGCTTACTGTCTTAAGATTTATATTTAACCATAAAATGACGCTATTAAACCCATTCATTTTTCCTTATATTTTCTTGTTCATAATTTCCGTCCCGCACGTGCGGGATGCAAATACATCACAGCTTTATATAAGAAAAAAGCAATTTCGTTTTCTTAACGACATTGTAAAATCAAATTGGTATAACCTATGAAAGTTGCCCCGGCTTAGGGATTAAGGCATTGTTGGAGCTCTTGCCACGCCATTAAGCGTGGGAAAGCGACTGCCGAAAGCCCGCCGATGCGACTTTGGAGCAGCGGAAGCCCCAAATGAAATATATATTACTTGAGAATGATTTCGGCTGTGGCTTCTTCTTTGGTTAACACCACTTCTTTTTTATCTTTCTGGTCGTCATTTCCAAGAGTGTCAACGTGTTTTTGCTCGGTTAAAAATGGTG
>JASMTR010000035.1:0-9593 GCA_041694175.1 Bacteroidales bacterium | reverse complement strand
TATAAATCATTGTAAACATTCAAGTGTTTTTTACCTAAGACTTCAGCAGTATATTCTTCATTCACTGTATTGTAAGCTTTGTCGATTAATTGCGTTGACAATTTTTTATCAGTTAAAATTTGAGTTAATTTATCTGTTAAACATTTGGCGTCATTTGATTGGCAAACTAAGGTAGAAGTGTTGTTTTTTGATGCTTCTTCAACTACGCCAACTTTTGTGCTCACCACAGGAACTTTATGGTAAAAAGCTTCAAACAGACAAGATGGACCGCCTTCTTTTGATGATGTTATAACAAAAGCGTCAAATTGATTATAAAGACTTTGTAGGTTTTTTGTAAATCCAACAAACTTTATTTGATTTTCTATTTTTTTAGCTTTCACCATATCTTCAAATCTTGTGCTGAGCTCAGTTTTTTTACCAAACTGAAGTATAACAAAATTAAACTCACTTTGCTCTGACAAAGATTTTGCAACTTCAATAAGTAAAGGAATGTTTTTACTTTTGGAGTGATTGCCTATATGAGCAATTATTTTTGTGCTTGACTCAATGTTATATTTCTTCCTTAGATTGTAACCTATTTCTAAAGAATCGTTTATTTTAAATCCATCTGGAATAACAACAAATTTTTGATGAATTTTGGTTGGCAGTATATTCTGAAAGTGATTTTTTACTACTTCTGAAACAAATATTATTTTGTCAAATCCTTTATATGCATATTTTATTCTACTCAAAAGAGTCATTTTTCGACTTAATCCTTTTTTTGAATAAATAGCTTTAATCTTTAGATTGTAGAAAATATCTGTTAACATAAAACCTGTTACAGTATCACTTGTGTGAATATGAGCTATTTTTGCATTAAATTTTTGTGATATTGTATATAAAGCTTTCCAATATTTTGGAGAGAATACGCTAAAATGCTCAATATCAAAAACTTCAATATCCCATTTTTTAGCCTTTTCAGCTAAAGGTGTGTTAGAATAGCATAATAATCCTTGCTCAAATTGACTGTTTTCAGAAATATAATTTACAATATACTCCATTTGTTGTTCGTTTCCACCCCAAATTTTTGCGCCCGAAATATGTAATATTCGCATACAATTGTATTTTTACTCAAGATTCAAAAATAAGCTAAGTGAAAGAGAAAATTAAAAATATTTTGAAGTATTTATTAAATAAAGAAACAATCCTTTACCCAACCGACACCGTTTGGGGCATTGGTTGTGATGCCACCGATGAAAATGCGGTAAAAAAAGTCTATCAACTCAAACAACGAGATGATTCTAAGGCTTTGGTTTGCTTAGTAAAAGACGTCGATATGTTATCAAAATATGTTGAAAGCATTCCTGATATGGCTTTAGAATATCTTAAACAAACCGAAAGACCTACAACTATTATTTATCCTAAAGCCAAACATTTGGCAAAGAATCTTATCGCTGATGATGGTTCAATAGCGATAAGGATTTGCCAAACTGAATTTTGTCAAAGTCTATTAAAAGAATTTGGTAAACCTATTGTTTCAACTTCAGCAAACATTAGTGGAACACAAACACCAAAAGGTTTTAATGATATTCAACAAGAAATTTTAACGGGCGTGGACTATGTCGTAAATTTGCACGACGAAAATAGCGATACAAAACCTTCGAGAATTATTAAATTTAACGATCAAGGTCAAGTGCAAATTATTAGAGACTAACAGAAATGATGTCAAAACATACAGAAGCATTAACACATCCCATTTTTAAAACTATATCTGAAATCGCAGATAAATTGAATTTAGACACTTATGTCATTGGCGGTTATGTGCGTGATTATTTCCTTAACAGACAACAAGTTAAAGATATTGATATTGTATGTGTTGGCAATGGTATTCTTTTGGCTGAGCAAGTTGCAGAAGCTTTGGGAATCAACAAAAAACAGGTTAAAATATTTAAACGTTTTGGCACGGCAATGTTGCATTATAAAAGCATTGACATAGAATTTGTCGGGGCACGAAAAGAGTCTTATGCCAAAGATAGTCGCAATCCTGAGGTTGAACCTGGAAGTCTTGCCGATGATCAAAACCGAAGAGATTTTACCATTAATGCATTGGCTTTACAACTTAATTTATCAGATTTTGGACAACTTTTAGATCCATTTAATGGCATTCAAGATCTTAAAGATAAAATTATAAAAACCCCGCTTGAACCAGAAGTTACATTTTCAGATGATCCTTTAAGAATGATGCGAGCGGTGCGCTTTTCAAGCCAATTACATTTCAAGATTGAAGAACAGACTTTTAAAGCTATACATCAACAGGCTGAGCGTCTCAAAATTGTTTCACCCGAACGCATTATTGATGAGTTTAATAAAATCTTGATGACGGCAAAACCTTCTTTTGGTTTAGGTTTACTACTAAAGTCAAATTTACTCAAATATTTTTTACCTGAGTTGGTGGCTTTAAGAGGTGTAGATGATGTTGATGGTCAAAGTCACAAAGAAAATTTTTGGCACACCTTAGAGGTGGTAGATAATATTTCAGAAAATACTGAAAATTTATGGTTACGTTGGGCGGCTTTACTCCACGATATTGGTAAAGCCCCAACCAAACGCTTTGATAAAAACATTGGATGGACGTTTCACGGACACGAGTTTAAGGGCTCTAAAATGGTCTATAAACTTTTTAAGCGTTTAAAAATGCCATTAAACGACAAAATGAAATACGTTCAAAAACTCGTCTTTATGAGTTCGCGACCTATCGCTGTGGTTGATTCTGACGTCACTGATTCTGCTGTAAGAAGACTCATTTTTGATGCTGGAGATGATTTAGATGACTTAATGACGCTTTGCGAAGCAGATATTACCACAAAAAACCCAAGAAGATACAAAGCTTATCACAACAATTTTAAACGTGTTCGGGACAAAATTAAAGATGTTGAAGAGCGCGATCACATCAGAAATTTTCAGCCTCCGATTAGCGGTGAAGAAATTATGGAAACTTTTAATGTCAAACCTTCAAAAGAAATCGGTATTATAAAATCTGCCATTAAAGAAGCCATTCTTGAAGGAGAAATCCCAAACGATAAAGAAGCAGCACGAGAATTTATGCTTCAAAAAGGAAAGGAGTTGGGGTTAAAACCAGATAAAAATTAAAGGCTTATTACTAAGACAATTTATGCCCTAACCTAATCAGTCTTTTGCGTTGAATTATATAAAAAATAAACGAAATAAAAGGGATGATAAATAAGCTTAAAACCCAAAAGCTTTTATTGTAAATTTTGTTATTTATCATGTCATTCAAAATGATAATCCAAGTCGAAAAAAACATCATTAATCCAAAAGTTAACAAAAACTCAGGATAATCCAAATGATTTAGCTTTGCAAAAGCACCTAAAATCATCAGTAAAGTATTTCCGATGACTAAAAACCAAACTACATTTTGACTTATTTTAAAATCATTACTTTCCATAAGACATAATTTTAAATTAAAATATTAATCTATATGCTTTTGAGCTTTATAAGATGAACGCACTAAAGCACTGCTTTCTACGTGTCTAAAGCCGAGTTCTTTTCCTATGGTTTCATACTTTTTGAATTGGTCTGGAGTGATAAATTGTTTAACCGGTAAATGTTGCTTACTCGGTTGAAGATACTGACCAATGGTGACCACGTCAACATCAACTGAGCGCAAATCTTTTAAAGTTTGAATGACTTCTTCTTCTTTTTCGCCAAGACCGAGCATAATACCAGATTTTGTTCTGCGAATGCCTTGTTGCTTTAAATATTCTAAAACGCCTAAACTTCTGTCGTATTTGGCTTGAATTCTTACTTCTCTAGTAAGACGTCTAACGGTTTCCATATTATGAGACACAACCTCAGGACTTACCTCAATAATGCGGTCAATATTTCTTTTGACACCTTGAAAATCAGGAATTAAAGTTTCTAAAGTCGTTGTAGGATTCATCCGTCTTATGGCTTGTACGGTCTCTGCCCAAATGATAGACCCCATATCTTTTAAATCATCACGGTCAACGCTTGTTACCACAGCGTGCTTGATGCCCATAATTTTGATGGATCGTGCTACTTTTTCGGGTTCGTCCCAAGCTACATCTTCAGGTCGTCCAGTTTTAACGCCACAAAATCCACACGAACGTGTGCAAACATTTCCAAGAATCATAAAAGTCGCTGTGCCTTCACCCCAACACTCGCCCATATTAGGGCAACTACCAGAAGTGCAAATGGTATGTAAATCGTATTTGTCTACAAGTTTACGCAGGTTTCTGTATTTTTCACCTGTCGGTAATTTAACCCGAAGCCATTTAGGTTTGCCTTTGGTAGTGGTTTGTTTATCAGTGGTTTTATTGACAACTTTTGATGTTTCTTTAATATCTGGCGTAGCAACAGCAGTGCTCATAGTTTTCAATTTTATACAAATTTAAAAAATAAAGATGAGTTAGCTTTATTTATTGTGTTTTCAAAACAAATATTAAGAAAGCTTTTGTTTTTATTGATCAGTTTTTGATTCTTAATTTTTATAAACCCATAAACTCGTATACTCAATCGTGATGGTAAGGCAAATTATGAATAATAGAAAAGGCTCTGTAAGTTTGTTCAACATAAATCAACCGAATCATTTCGTGAGTAAAGGTCATAGACGATAATGCTATTTTTTGGTGTGCGCGTTGGTAGATATCATTTGAAAAACCATAAGGCCCACCAATTAGAAAACATAATGTTTTAGTGCCAGCATTCATTTTGCTTTGATAAAATTGCGCAAAACCTCTCGAAGTCAAAGCTTTTCCTTTTTCATCTAGCAAGACAACCCATTCTGAAGAGTTGAGATGTTTTAAAAATAATTCGGCTTCTTTATGTTTTTGCTGATCTTCACTTAACTTTTTAGTGTTTTTGATATCTGGTAAACTTACAATTTCAAACTTAATAAAGTGTTGTAAGCGTTCGCAATAATTTTGAATCAAACTTTCTATTTCGTTTTGCTTAGTTTGACCGATTTGAAGGAGTTTGATGTTCATCCTAAATAAAATTATTTATGTTTAAATTTCAAATTTAACGAAGTAAATCCTCATAATATAATAGATGACTAAGATAATAAACAAACCTTTGCGAACTTCGCGAAACCTTTGCTATTATAGTGATTTAAACTTAGCTTGTTTTAGTAAACATCGACTATTTTACATCTAATATGAGAAACATCAGATTTTACAATATCTACACAAAACTTTATTTTTCTATTAAGATTAAAATTGTTAAAATAACAGACCTTTGCAAATTAAATATTTCCTACTCTCAAATTGAAATAAAAAACTAAAAATGAACAAAGGAATTTATATTGCCACCAGCGAACCCAATAGTGGAAAGTCTATCGTAGCTTTAGGTTTGATGAGAATGTTATTGGCTAAAACAGCTAAAGTTGGTTATTTTAGACCTATTATCGACTTTAACTCAGACGGCAAAAAAGATAACCACATTAATACTATTCTTTCGCATTTTGATTTAAATATCAAATATGAAGAAGCTTATGCTTTTACACGTTCAGAATTTATAAGTAAACGCAATGCCGATCAAGATGGTGAAATTTTAGATACGATAATTGAAAAGTATAAAGCCTTAGAAGACCGTAATGATTTTATGTTAGTTGAAGGCACTGATTTTTCAGGAGAAGGCACTGCTATTGAGCTTGATGCCAATATTTTGATCGCTAAAAATCTGGGACTTCCTACGGTTATTGTTTCCACTGGAGTAGGAAAGAGTTTAGATGAATTTATCAGTGGTCTGCATTTAGCTTACGATTCCTTTGATGATAAAGGCGTAAAAGTTTCTACAGTGATTGCTAACAAAGTTCAAGAAAAAAACTTGCAAACTGTAATAAAAGGAGTAGAAGAGCATTTACCAAAAGATGTAGTTGTCAATGCTATTCCTTTAACTTCAGGTTTAAAAAATCCCACTGTAAAAGAAATTGCTAAATCTATTGAAGCTGAAGTTTTATTTGGAGAAGATCATTTGAACAACCAAAGCAGCAGTTTTAAAGTAGGAGCAATGCAATTGAGAAATTATCTAACCCATTTAGAAGACAATAGCTTAATCATCACACCAGGTGATCGTGCTGATATTATTCTCGGCGCACTTCAGGCCAATATTTCAAGCAATTACCCTAAAATTTCGGGAATCATTTTGACAGGCGGATTGGTGCCTGAAGCTTCAATTTCTAAACTTATAGATGGTTTGCAATATTTAGTTCCTATTCTTTCTGTAAAGCAAGGCACATTTGAAGTTGCTAACAAAATAGGAAATATGCGTTCACATATGTATGCGGATAACAAAGAAAAAATTATGTTGTCTTTAAATACATTCGATAAATATTGTGATGTAGAAAGGCTTTCAGACAAGCTGATTACTTTTACAAATAAAGGTATGACGCCGAGAATGTTTCAATACAACTTATTAAAACGTGCTAAGAAACAGCGTAAACACATTGTATTACCTGAAGGCAATGACGATAGAATTATTAAGGCTGCAGCGCAATTGGCTTTGATGGATTTTGTCGATTTAACACTTCTTGGTCAAGAAAATAAAATTAAAGAAGCCAACTCAAGACTTGGATTAAATTTAGACTTTGACAAAGTGAGCATTATCAATCCGTTGGATTCTGAATATATTGATGATTTTGCACAAACCCTTTACGAGAAGAGAAAACACAAAGGAATGACCATAGACATTGCCGAAGATTTAATCAGAGATGTGTCTTATTTTGGGACAATGATGGTTTATAAAGACTTGGCAGATGGAATGGTTTCAGGTGCTGCTCATACCACACAACATACTATTAAACCCGCTTTGCAGTTTGTTAAGATGAAATCTGATGTTTCTGTGGTCTCATCTGTGTTTTTTATGTGTCTCGAAAACAGAGTTTCAGTCTTTGGCGATTGTGCGATTAACCCTAATCCCAATGCAGAGCAATTAGCTGAAATTGCTATTTCATCAGCAGAATCAAGCCAAGCTTTTGGCATTGAGCCAAGAATAGCAATGCTGTCTTATTCTTCAGGTTCATCAGGCAAAGGCGAAGATGTTGATAAAGTTAGGGAAGCTACAAAGATTGTAAAATCTAAACGTCCAGAACTTAATATAGAAGGTCCAATTCAATACGATGCCGCAGTGGATATGGCTGTTGGACAGAGCAAATTACCAAACTCTAAAGTGGCTGGTCAAGCTACAGTTTTGATTTTTCCAGACTTAAACACTGGAAATAATACCTACAAAGCTGTTCAACGTGAAACTGGTGCTGTGGCCATAGGCCCAATGTTGCAAGGCTTAAACAAACCTGTAAACGATTTAAGTCGCGGTTGCACAGTTGACGATATTTTTAATACGGTAGTCATTACCGCAATTCAAGCTCAAGATATTTAATTTATGAATGTATTAGTTATCAATTCTGGCAGCTCTTCAATCAAATATCAGTTGATTGATATGCCCAGCGAAAAAGTAAAGGCCAGTGGTTTAATAGAACGCATAGGTGCAGAAAATGCTAAAATTACTTATAAAAAAGAAGATTTTAAGACGTCAAAAGAATTGCATATTGCCAACCACGAAGAAGGTTTAACTCAAATGAATCAGTTTTTGATGGATAAAAATTTTGGTGTAATAGCTGATAAAAATGATATTGAAATTGTTGGACATCGGGTTGTTCACGGTGGACAGTCATTTTCAAAAACAGTAGAAATTACCGAAAAAGTAAAGTCAAAAATTCAAAACCTTTGCACTTTGGCACCTTTGCATAACCCACCTAATTTAAAAGGTATTGAAGTTGCTGAAAATGTATTTTCTAAAGCGAAACAAGTAGCGGTTTTTGACACCGCTTTTTTACAGTCACTACCTCAAAAGGCATATCAATATGCTATTCCTAAATCATTCTTAAAAGAGGAAGATATTAGAGCTTACGGATTTCACGGGACAAGCCATAAATATGTTTCTGAAAAAGCGCAAGAATTTTTAAATTCTAAAAATCAACCCAGCTCAAAGTTAATTAGTATTCATCTTGGTAACGGCTGCAGTATGACGGCTATTAAAGATGGTAAAGCCATTGACCATTCAATGGGTTTTGGCCCAGCCAATGGGTTGATTATGGGAACTCGTGCAGGCGATATTGATCAATCTGTTATTTTTTATCTCATCGATAAATTAGGCTATTCTGCAAATGAAGTCAACGATATCTTGCTAAAAAAAAGCGGCATGTTGGGCTTAACAGGGTCTAACGATTTGCGAGATATTCAGCAAAAAGCTGAAGCAGGAAATAAAGATTGCCAATTGGCTTTAGAAATGAATGCCTATCGGATTAAAAAATACATTGGCGCATATGCTGTTGTGCTCAATGGTTTAGATGCTATAATTTTTACCGCTGGAATAGGTGAAAACTCTGGTTTAATACGCGAATTGACTTGTCAAGATATGGATGTTTTAGGACTTCAGTTAGATCAAAATAAAAACAGAATGGCTTCAAGAGAAATTAGAGACATCAGTAAAGCAAATTCTAATACAAAGATTTTGATTATTCCAACCAACGAAGAACTAGAAATTGCTAAGCAGGCTTATAAAATTTTGTGATTTGTTTTTATCTTTCAATCCATTTTTTAGGATTTTAGAAAATACAAAACTCATTTATAGATACAAATGATATAATTTTGGATAAAAAAATATTATTTTCTATGGTATTTAAAACACTAAATTTATACTGATTTGTGTCTTAATTTAGGGTTTAACTTTCACCATTTTATCTCCTTTCATAATCACAAGTTCACTATTTTTTTCTTTTTTAAACTCTAAAAGTCTTTCATAGACCTTTTCAAGTCCTATTACAATTTTATCTTTTAATTCTATTTGTTTATCTTTTTTTGTCATAACATGTTTTTAGTTGATTATATTTTTGTTCATCAAAAACCAAAATATTTTCCTTTTCAATTTTTTGAGCAATGAGTTTGTGTTTTCCGAACGAGTTATCAAAAATTAAAGTCCCATCTACAATGTCTAAATATATTTCAAAAAGATTTTTAATTCCTTTTAAATATCTCCTTTCTATTACATCATTTGGTATATTATGGCCACCTTCCCGAACCCTTATTTTTACTCGCTCTTTTGCAAGCTTTATATTGTTAAGCCAAAAAAAAAGTAAGGTTGTGGTATAGCCTTGTTGCTTTGCTTTTAAAATTCTGTTTTTATGACTTTTTGTGGATAATGTTGTTTCAAAAGCAAAACTTTCGTTTTCGTTCAATAGCTCATTTATTCTATCAATCATTATCCGCCCTGACTCAAAAGCTACTTTTTCTGGTTGAAAGGGAGAAAGTCCTTTAGCTATTTCGTCAGCATTAATAAACTCTTTACAATTAATAATTTCTGGTAAAATTGTAAATGAAGCTGTTGTTTTTCCAGCTCCATTACATCCAGCAATTATGTAAAGATTTTTTTCATCCATTCTTTTACAAAGTTAATTATTTTTATGTTGTTCGCTAAAATATTTTTAAACACTCTATTAACCTGAGTTCGATTTAAATAACCTAATTTTATAAAGCCATCAAATTGAGTGGTTTTTCTGAGTAAAACTAAGAATC
>JASMTR010000034.1:0-3224 GCA_041694175.1 Bacteroidales bacterium | reverse complement strand
CCAGCATTATCGATCAAAATTATGAAGTTTATAGCGAGGTATTCAAGGATCCTGATAACTCATTGCTTTTAAAGCACCATCATTTAGCCGAACCTAATTACAAAGAAAGTGAAGATGCTGTCCGAGATTCAGAAGAAAGTCAGTATTTAATAGAAACATGGCAAAGTTCTGTGGTGGTAACAACATTTGTACAGTTACTTGAATGTCTAATTACCAATAATAAAGCCAAGCTACTTAAATTTTCCTCTTTATCTAATTCTGTAATAATTTTAGATGAAGTTCAACAAATACCTCATCCGCTTTGGGGAGTTATACGACAAGCTTTTTTCTCCATAGCAGAACATTTAAATTGCTACATTATTCTAATGTCTGCTACACAACCCCTAATCTTTAAACCAGAAGAAGAAATTACTGAATTAGTAGAAAATCATCAACGTTATTTTTCTTTCTTTAACCGAACAAGACTTGTAAATAATACTAAAGAATCTATTTCATTAGATGAATTTACAGAAGATGTAATCAAATACTGTCTTGATAATTCAAGGAAAGATGTTTTAGTCATTTTAAATACTAAAAAGACAACATTGGAAACCTATAGAGACATTTGTCAAAGCTTTAATAGTAAAGAAAATGAAATTTTTTATTTAACAACCTTAATTACTCCTTATGAAAGAAAAATAATAATTGATAAAATAAAGTCAGAGAGGAAAAGCAAAAGACGTATAATTGTAAGTACACAATTAGTAGAAGCAGGTGTTGATATTTCCGTAAATACAGTATTTAGAGCACTTGCCCCATTAGATTCTATTATTCAAGCCGCAGGAAGGGCGAATAGATATGACGAAAAAGATGAAGTAAGCGAAGTGTATATCTATAAAATTGAAGAGTTGGAAAAAGCAACGGGATTTATCTACGGAGCAGATTTAATCAAAAAAACCGAGAACGTTTTAAAGGAATATAACACAATTGAAGAAAAGGAATATCTACAGTTAATTCAACGCTATTTTGAGGAAGTGAAAAATCTTTCTGTCTATTCTGAAAACAATTATTTAAAAAGCTTACTATCTTTAAACTTTAAGGAAACTGGAGATTTTAAATTGATCGAAAATACCAAATCAGAGTCTATTTTTATAGGTTTAAATAAAAGTGCGAAACAAGTTTGGAGTAATTTTTTGGAAATATATGGTAATGAGAAATTGAATGCTTTTGAAAAGAAAAATGCTTTTGCTTCAATTAAAGCGCAATTCTATGATTATGTAGTGAATATTAACATCCCTTATGATGAAGAGGATATTGGTCTTCCTTTTGAACCTACTTTAGGATTTTATTATGTTGATTTAGAAAATCAAACTAAACCTATATATAATTGTAATTCAGATTTTACTCCAAACAAGGAGGGATATATTTTTGAAGGGATTGAAGTTTTAACCTTTTAAAAACCTCCAATTTTTTCCTTATCTTTAAACATCAAAACTAAAACCCTATGCAAATCACCATCTCAGGAAAAGATAAAAACAGGTTACAACAAGTAGAGGATTTGGCTAAACGTTTGGGCTTAAAAATCTCAAAAACACAGAAACTCAAAGCAAAAAAGAGAGAAAAAGCCATAGACGCCTTAAAGGATCTCAGAAATATTAATGCATTTAAAGACATCAAAGACCCGGTAGCCTGGCAAAGAGAACAACGCCAAGATCGTAACATTGGTAGAGATGAATAATTTACTCTTAGATACAAATATTATTATTGGTGTTGTAAATGAAAGGTTTGACATTTCACAACTAGAAAATGTATCACTATTGGTCTCTGAAATTACAAGACTGGAAATTTTTGGATACCATAAATTACGATTTCAAGAGGAAAAATTATTAGAACAATTTTTCAGTAATATTGAATGCATAGATATTTCTAAAAAAATCATCAATCAAGCTATTACATTCAGAAAGCAAAAATCTATGAGTGTAGGCGATGCTATCATAGCTGCAACTGCACTAATTCATAAATTACCTTTAGCTACAGCAAATTCTAAAGATTTTAAGCATATAGTAAGTTTAGAACTTATCAACCCATCAGCAATTTAAATATGTGTCTTACTTCAACTCAACAAATACAAATATGCAAAGTTCAATTTCCCGAAATAGAATTGAGAACCAGAGATGCGCACAAATTACGAGGTTATTTTGGTCACTTATTTAAAGAACACTCACCATTACTTAGCAATCATTATGAAGATGGCAGTTTACGTTACCGCTATCCTTTAGTGCAATATAAAGTCATTGATAAGACTCCTTTTTTGCTTGGCATAAACGAAGGCGGTAAGCTGTTAACTCAATTGTTTTTAAAAATCAATCAAATAGATATCAATGGAAAAAACTATGCCATTCATTCTAAAAATATTAGCAATCAGACTTATGAAGTTGGATTTTCAGAAGATTTAAATGAATATCAATTTAAAACCCTTTGGCTGGCACTCAATCAAAACAATTTTCAAAAATACACAGTATTCAAAACCGAAACCGAAAAAGACGATATGCTCAAACGCATTTTAATCGGTCATGTTTTAAGTCTATTTAGAAATATTGGTGTAGAATTAAAACCTAAAGAAAGATTGATGACAAAATTGAATGTCAAACAAAAACAAACCAAATTTAAAGACAAAAGTATGTTGGCATTTTCTGGTAGTTTTGTTATAAATGCTCTACTTCCTGATGATATAGGTCTGGGTAAGTCTGTGTCAAGAGGGTTTGGGAATTTGGTTAAAGTAAGGTAGAATGGTAGAATGTTAAAATGATAGAGTGATAGAATGGGAGAATGAAGTGTTCATTGAGTCATTCAGTCATTAAAACAATAAAAAAAAATGCAAATCTTCATTAACACATACGGCACTTATCTTCACGTTAAAGACGAGATGTTTGAAATTAAAATACGTGAAGACAAAACTAAAGCTGTAAAAGTCAACCATATTGCAGCTCATAAAATCACCTCTTTTGTAATATCTAAAGGCACAGCCTTATCTACAGATGCCATTGCATTGGCTTTAAAACACAATATAGATATTGTGATTGTTGAAAATAACGGTCACCCCATGGGACGGTTTTGGCATAGTAAATTGGGTAGCACTACAAAAATAAGAAAAAAGCAACTGGAAGCATCCTTAAACCAAGTTGGCTTAAAATGGGTGAAAAGTTGGTTAAGCCAAAAGCTTGAAAACCAAGCTGATTTTTTAC
>JASMTR010000033.1:0-34476 GCA_041694175.1 Bacteroidales bacterium | reverse complement strand
CAAAAAAAATCCAAGCAATAAAAATATCCAATCTTGGTTATAAAGAATTAACTTTATCTAAAGATCGGATCCCCGACACTATTTTATTGACACCTGTGGTAAATGAATTAAAAGAAATAACTTTAACTGATAAAAATAAGTTTTTGCCAATGGAGCCACAGAAGTGACTGGCTTCGTAAACCTAACAAATGGTGATTTCACACAGTATTTAGAATTGCAAAGCAAACGTGATATGATTTTGATAGATGATTTTGTAAATGATAAGTTTTATGAATTTGACGCTGGCGAAACAGATAATCAAGAGATTTTTGATAGGAACTATTTAGAAAATCTAAACGAGCCTTTAGAAACTGCTGGCAAGCGTTTTTGGGGTTGGTCTTGTTCTGTAGAAAGACACCCTTCAATACAACCAAATGATTGCTATAGAAATTGTTGCTATAAGGTTTTTTGGAGAGACGTTACTTGTGATGATTTCACTTGTGGAGATGAGCCAGGATCTAATCCTGTATTACCCTAAATACCATTTAAAACTATCGCTATTTTTTAGCGATAGTTAACCTTTATTATTTACTGATATGAAGAACCTATTACACATTTTTTTATTCTTAGCTACAGTTGTATCATATTCTCAAAAGATATGTGTTTTGAGCAAAGAAGATTATTCGCCAATATCATATTCTAAAATCACCTTTGATAACGGAGGTTTTTATACCAATTCTGACGGTTGTTTTATTACCTCTGATATTCCAAAAAAAATCCAAGCAATAAAAATATCCAATCTTGGTTATAAAGAATTAACTTTATCTAAAGATCGGATCCCCGACACTATTTTATTGACACCTGTGGTAAATGAATTAAAAGAAATAACTTTAACTGATAAAAATAAGAACGTTATTTTAAAACCTAAAAAAAGTATTTTTATACATCATCAAAGTTGGCCCCTAAATAATTTTAGTGAATTGTGTACTTGCTTATATGCAGAAAAATATATTGATGCAAAAATTAACGAAGCTACTTTTAGATTTAAACGTAATAAATGGAATTCAAGTTTTAGTGATGATGTTAGAGCTATATTGAAATTCAATGTTTACAATGGGAATGACACATTGTTTGAAAATAAAATCTACCAATCTAAAAGCTATGCTGTTCCAAACACAACTACAGATGTTAATGTTGATTTTAAGGATATTAATATTACTTTTGATAAAGATGGCGTATGTTTTGGTATTGAGATGCTAGGGCATTTAAAAGATGAGGTTTTATTAAAAGATAAATCTTCTGTTAGGCCGATATTGCATAGCAAAGAATCAAAAAATTATGCCCAAAAAACTTTTGTAAAACATTACTATAATGACACAATAATTCCATTAATAAATTTTTTTAATAAAAATAGATTGCGCAAAAAACAATACAAAAGACGTAATATGTCAATTGGTTTAAAATTGAAGCACTAATCTCGCTTCAATTTCTTATACTTGATTCGCTTCGGCATAGTATCACCGAGGCGTTTCTTTTTGTTGTCTTCGTATTCGCTATAGCTGCCTTCAAAGAAATAGACTTCAGAATTACCTTCAAAAGCTAGAATATGGGTGCAAATCCGATCTAAAAACCATCTATCGTGGGATATGATGACTGCACAGCCGGCAAAATTTTCTAAGCCTTCTTCTAAAGCTCTCAAGGTGTTGACATCTAAATCGTTTGTTGGCTCATCGAGAAGCAATACGTTGCCTTCTTCTTTAAGGGTCATGGCTAAGTGAAGTCGGTTACGTTCACCACCAGAAAGTTTATCAACTTTTTTGTTCTGTTCGCTACCTCCAAAATTAAACCTGCTGAGGTAAGCTCGGGCATTAACTTTTTGGTTGCCCATCATGATCAGGTCTTGACCATCAGCAAAGTTTTCGTAAATACTTTTATCGGGATTAATATTGGAATGGGCTTGGTCTACATAAGCAATTTTAGCCGTATCGCCGACTTCAAAAGTGCCTTCATCGGGTTCAATTTCGCCCATAATCATTTTAAAAATGGTGGTTTTACCTGCACCATTTGGGCCAACGATACCAACAATTCCAGCTTGAGGTAATTTAAAATTCAAATCGTCATAAAGCAACTTGTCATCAAAAGCTTTTTTAACGCCTTTCGCTTCAATCACATTAGTTCCTAATCGCGGACCATTAGGGATGTAGATTTCCAGCTTTTCATCTAGCTTTTTCTGGTCTTGGCTGACCAATTTGTCGTAATTTTTTAGTCGGGCTTTTTGTTTAGTTTGTCTTCCTTTAGGTGACATTTTCGCCCATTCTAATTCTCGTTCTAACGTTTTCTGTCGTTTACTGGCTTGTTTTTGCTCATCAGCTAAACGCTTAGATTTTTGCTCTAACCAAGAGGAATAATTGCCTTTAAACGGAATACCTTCGCCACGGTCGAGTTCAAGTATCCAACCCGCAACATTATCTAAGAAATATCTATCGTGTGTAACGGCAATCACAGTGCCTTTGTATTGTTGCAAATGTTGCTCCAACCAATGTACGGATTCCGCATCTAAGTGGTTGGTAGGCTCATCAAGCAATAACACGTCAGGTTCTTTTAGCAATAATCGACAAAGTGCCACTCGACGTCTTTCACCACCAGATAAGACGCTAATTTTTTTATCAGCATCAGGAGTACGTAATGCATCCATAGCGACTTCAAGTTTGTGATCGAGCTCCCAAGCATTGGTGGCATCAATTTTATCTTGAAGTTTGGCTTGTTGATTCATTAACTTTTCCATTTTATCTGGATCAGAATAGACTTCTTCTAAACCAAACATATCATTAATTTTGTTGTATTCATCAAGGATATCAGTAATTTCTGAAACACCTTCTTTTACCACTTCAAGAACGGTTTTGTTTTCATCGAGTTCGGGTTCCTGTTCGAGATAGCCGACTGAATAATCCTGAGAAAACACTACATCGCCGCGAAAGTTTTTTTCGATACCTGCAATGATTTTGAGAAGTGTCGATTTACCAGAACCATTTAAACCGAGAATTCCAATTTTTGCGCCATAAAAAAAACTGAGGTAGATGTTTTTTAAAACCGGTGTTTGTGAACTCTGGTAAGTTTTAGTCACTCCGGACATGGAGAAAATCACTTTTTTATCGTCTGACATATTATATGTTTTTTGATTATTTGCTTATTATATGAAGCCTGACAAAAATAATGACTTTTTTGGAATAGGTAACCGAGTTTATGAGTTTAAAGTTTAAAGTATAAAGTTTGTTGGTTTGAAGATTGGCTTTCACATTTGGTATTAATTTAACCGCAAGGGAGCACCAAAGTTTACGGAAGGTGAGCAAAGTTTTATCACTGATGATAAATATTGATGTTTAATGTTACACTAAACATAAAACATACAAATTGGAAAGGGCTTTATTTTCGCAAAAGCCTTTTAAAATAAAAAATAATACTTTAGCTACTCTACCAAAAACCCATAGTTTTTAGCATAATCCAACATTTGCGCTGTAAAGCTTTCAGGTTGAGTGACTTTTATATCATTTATGTTGCCATCGTCATCAGTCTTTGGGACTAAAACAGGATTGACAAATCCGCTATAAGGTTTAGATTTAAATTGACTGTTTCTATCTAAAACTTCTTTATGTATATCCTGATCGATTTTTACGCCATAGTTTTCAACTAAGTTTTTTGCAGCTTCATAATCGCCTTCGGATTTTATGCGTTGTGTTTCTCGAAGTAATTGTCCAAACAATTCTCTTAATTTTTTGTAGTCTTTAATGTCATAATAAGTTTTACTATCTTTAGTTACCTTTTCGATAACATTATCAGCTTTACCTTTTTCATAAATCCACGCACTGACCCAAAAACGATTTCTCATATGAGCTTCTTCAACATCTTTACCTAAATCAACTCTCACAAATTGCGTCATTAATCCATTTCTAATGTAATCGTCATAAGCCGCCATTGCTAGTTTTTTAGCATTGTCAGTTAAACCGATATCTTCTAATTTTTTATCCATTAAAAAATAAAGTCCAACTAAATCGGCACGACCTTCTTCAAGTGTTGAGGCATAACTTTTTAAAGTTTCTTTGGTGGTGCCAACGCCAGGATTAAGTTGGCCTGAGGCATGTCCAACGACCTCGTGAAGTGCAGTGTGGAGTTTGTCAGCCACATTGATGTATTGTTTATGTAAAGCAATTTCAGTAGAATCATGTGCAAATTCCTCTAAACGACCTGAAGATCCCGCATTTTCGTAAGCACGAATAATATTTCCAAGTGAAACAGATTTACTCCCGTGTTGTTTTCTAATCCAGCTAGAGTTGGGTAAGTTTACACCAATTGGAGTAGCCGGAGAAGCATCACCAGCTTCACCAGCAACGTTTACAGTTTTATAGCTCACGCCAACTACATTATCTTTTTTGTGCTGATCCATTATGGTGGAATTCTCTTCAAACCATTGAACATTATTTTCTAGCACACTCATTTTTTTAGACATGTCAAAATCTTTAATTTCGACAATGGTTTCATAAGATCCACGATAACCTAAAGGATCATTATAGACTTCAATAAATGAGTTAATGTAATCAATTTCACCTTCCGTAGCTTCAACCCAGGCGACATTGTATTCGTCCCATGTTTGTAAATCACCGGTTTCGTAATATTCGATTAAAAGTCCAAGCGCTTTTGCTTGTTTTTCATTTTCGGCAACGTCTTTGGCTTTTTCTAACCACTTAATAATTTCTTTGATGGCATTGTGGTACATGCCATTTAGTTTCCAAGTCTTTTCTACCAACTGACCGTTTTCTTTAACCAGTTTTGAATTTAAACCGAAAGTTAAAGGTTTATCTGGATTAGGTTGTGGTTTGTTTTTGTAGAATTTCTCAACTTCTTCTGCAGTCACATCGTCACCATAAAAGTTAGTTGCAGAGCCTTTTAGTAGGCCTTTAGATTCGTTAAGATTGACTTTTTTGGCATCTTCATCATTGAATAAAACCGCTACAATCTGTGAATTTAATCTAGTATTGGTTTTATTTAAAAGTGTTTCAAAATAATCCTGGGAAAACTCAGGCTTCATTTTGTCCATTGAGTAGTGGTGGTGAATACCATTGGCAAACCAGACACGTTTGAGGTAAGTTTCAAATGCCATCCAGTTTTCTGAAGTTTTATCACCTTCGTAAGTGGTGTAAATGTTTTCAAGCGCTTTTCTAATGGCGAGGTTGTGCTTATAGTTTTGATCCCAAATTATATCGCGACCACTCAACCCGGCTTGAGTTAGGTAATACACAAGTTTTTTATCGTCTAGGCTGAGTTGCTCCCAATCTGGAATATTATATTTAAGAACTTGAATATCAGAAAATTCATCAACTTTAGATGAGGTTTCTTCGGTTTGTTGGGATGAAGTTTCTTCAGGTTTTTTTTTGTCTTTTTTACAACTTAAAAGTAGAGTAAAAATTAATAGGAGAATCCAATATTTTTTAATCATAATCAATACATTTTGTTTGTATCAAAGGTAAGACTTTTTGATTTTGTTAAGATATATTTATATAAAATCTTAGCAATTGAGTTGACTAAACAAAACTGACTTAATTTTTTAGATAAATACTTATTAGACAATTTAAAGTAGATAATAAAAGTTCTTTATCAAAGTCTGATGGCAAAAAATATAAGCTGACTAAAACTAAGGCTATCTGTTGTCTAAGCCAACGAATATATTTAGATTTGTCAAAACTGCAAAAATGATTAATACAGATAAAATCAATAGCTTAAAGCAAAGACTCACCGCCCTAAAACAATATCTTTGACTTAGATGCCAAAAAAGTTGAAATAGCCAATAAAGAAGAAAAAACACTCGTGCCTGGTTTTTGGGAAGATTCTCAACAAGCACAAGAATTGATGCAGGAAATCAACGAACTCAAATTATGGGTTGAAGATTTTAATACAATTAAACTTCAGGTTGAAGAACTTGAAATTTTACAAGAGTTTTTAGAGGCTGGCGAATCCAGCGAAGAAGAAGTAGAGCATCTATATCTAAAAGCTATAACAAGTCTAGAAGATTTGGAATTTAAAAATATGCTTTCAGGCGAAAGCGATAAACTCACAGCAGTGCTTCAAATTACAGCAGGAGCTGGTGGCACAGAAAGCTGCGATTGGGCTGAGATGCTCATGCGGATGTATATGCGTTGGGCAGAGCGCAAAGGCTTTAAAATGAAAGAACTCAACTATCAAGAGGGTGATGTAGCAGGTATTAAAACCGTAAGCATAGAAATTCAAGGTGAATATGCTTTTGGTTGGCTCAAAGGTGAAAATGGCGTCCATCGTCTAGTGCGTATTTCGCCTTTTGACAGTAATGCCAAGCGGCATACTTCTTTTGCTTCAGTTTATGTTTATCCATTGGTAGATAAAAGCATCAACATTGATATAAACCCAGCCGATATCAAATGGGATTTTGCTCGCTCAGGTGGAGCAGGAGGTCAAAATGTAAACAAAGTTGAAACTAAAGCAATTTTGACGCATCATCCAACAGGAATTGTAGTGACCAATTCAGAAACTCGTTCGCAATTAGAGAATCGAGAAAAAGCAATGCAAATGCTAAAATCTCAGCTTTATGAAATTGAATTACAAAAACAGCAAGCCGAGCGCAAAGAAATAGAATCTGACAAAAAAGCCATAGAATGGGGTTCGCAAATTAGAAACTATGTTATGCATCCTTACAAGCTAGTTAAAGATGTGCGAACAGCACACGAAACTGGAAACGTTGACCGCGTTATGGATGGTGAGATTGACGATTTTCTAAAAGCTTATTTAATGATGATGGGACAACCAGAAAAGTCTGACGAGCTTTGAGTTTATAGTTAATGGTTTTAAAGTTTATGAGTTTATAATCCTAAAAGCAAAAAACAATAATAAAAGTAAAAAATCTTGAGTGCTTAAGTGATTCGGAAAAACGTTTTTATTTGGAATTTCATTGCCTCATAAGCTTAACACTTAAAAAAAATACAACTTTTAGCCACCAACTTTCAACTTATAAATATATTTGCTCAAAATTTTAATATGAATTTACTATCCATAACTTGGGATCCACCCTTAGGAATAGATTTGGGCTTTTTTACGCTCAGGTTTTACAGTTTAATGTTTCTTGTGGCCTTTGTCTCTGGTTGGTACTTGATGAAAGCTATTTATAAAAAGGAAGGTTTGTCTATGGATAAACTTGATAAAATATTAATCTATACAGTGATAGGCACTCTACTTGGAGCAAGACTAGGTCATGTGATTTTTTATCAGCCAGAATTATTTGCTCAAGATTTTTTATCCGTTTTCTTGCCATTTCAGTTTGTACCAACCTTTAAATTTACAGGTTTTGCTGGTTTAGCCAGTCATGGAGCTACCATTGGTATCGCAATTGCTATGTATTTTTATTCAAAAAGGATACTTCAGAAAAATATGTTTTGGATATTAGACCGTATAGTAGTTCCTGTTTCTTTTGGTGCTATTTTTGTGAGAATTGGCAATTTTTTAAATTCTGAAATTATTGGTAAACCTACAAATTCAGAATACGGCGTTATTTTTAAAAAATTAGGCGAAGATTTTGCACGTCATCCTTCTCAATTATACGAGTCTGGATGTTATTTGTTGCTTTTTACTTTGCTTTATTATTTATATTGGAAAACTAATATTTCAAAAAAAACAGGAATGCTTTTCGGTATTTTCTTCACCTTATTGTGGTCAATCCGTTTTATAGTTGAGTACTCAAAAGAACCTCAAGTTGCAGAACGAGCCGATTGGGTGTTTAATACAGGTCAACTGTTGAGTATACCAATGATTGTTATTGGTATCGTAATAATTTATGTGAGTCAATTAAAAGCAAAATCTAATGAAGACTTTTAAATTTGGCTTTTTGACAGTTTTATTCCTGGTTTTAGCTTGTAAAAAAGACAATACAAAAACCGTAAAACCCATTGAAATAACATTTGAAAAAGAAGCTGAACTTTATTTTATTCAACGTGAAGATACTATTAAAACCATAGATGTAGAATTAGCCGAAAGCGACTACGAACAGCAAACAGGCTTGATGCACCGATCATCTATGGAAATGGATAAAGGCATGTTGTTTATTTATCAAGATGAGCGACCACGACCGACGTTTTATATGAAAAACACCCAAATTCCATTAGATTTAATTTACATCAACGCTGAAAAACAGATTGTTGAAATCAATAAAAACGCTCAACCCTTAGATGAAACGCCAATTAGAGCAGAACAACCGGCTCAATATGTTTTAGAAGTTAACTCAGGTTTTGCAGATAAATATAAACTAAACGATAGTATAAAAATAAATTTTAAAATACTTAAAGAATGAAAAAATTAATGATATTATTTTGCATTTTTTCAACAATATCTTGTGCCGAATTACAAAGTGTAGCTGAAACCGTTCTCGAAGAGAATACGCAAATTAGCGAGTCTCAAATCGGTTTAGCTTTAAAACAAGCTTTGCAAAATGGAATAGACCACCAAGTTACAAAATTGACTTCTGAGGATGGATTTTATAAGAACGAAATGGTCAAAATTCTTTTACCTGAAGAATTGCAAAAAGTAGATAATACTTTAAGAAAAGTCGGTTTGGGAAATTTAGCTGACGAAGGTTTAAAATTAATGAACCGCGCCGCAGAAGATGCAGTAAAAGAAGCAACACCAATATTTGTAAATGCCGTAAAAGAAATGACGTTTCAAGATGCTAAAAACATTTTGATGGGTAGTGACCAAGCTGCAACACAATTTTTGGAGCAAAAAACAGCAGATGAACTTTACCAAAAGTTTTATCCACAAGTAGAACAATCTTTAGGTAAGGTTGGCGCAGACCAAATTTGGTCTACTGCAATTAGCAAGTACAATACTTTACCACTTACTGATGATGTGCAACCCAACTTGTCTGAATACGTCACACGTCAAGCTCTTGAAGGTGTGTTTACTATGATTGCTGTGGAAGAAGCAAAAATCCGAAACAACTTTAGCTCAAGAACTACAGATTTGCTTAAAAAAGTATTCGCTTTACAGGATTAAATTTTACCGTCTTTAAAGTTTAGATTTAGACTTTAATAAGTCATTTTGTTCTTTAATGAGCTGTTTTAAATCAGAAAGCAGTTCAATATTTTTTGGTGTAGCGACTGTTTTGTCTTTTTCATTTTCAGACTTTTGACGCAAGCGATTCATCATTTTAACAATGAGAAACATAATGAAACCTATAACAATAAAGTTTATAAATACTTCTATAAGCACGCCATAAGCAATACTTACTTCTTCTAAAATTTGTTTGCCATTACTATTTATTACCGCTTCTCTAAGAATTATCTTTTTGTCAATAAAGTTGATACCACTTGTCAATAAGGATAGAGGTGGAAGAATGATTTGTTTGACTAAAACATCAACCACCTTATTAAACGCCATACCGATTATGATACCGATAGCCATATCTATCATATTACCCTTGACAGCAAATTCTTTGAATTCTTTGATGAGCTTCATATGGGATAAAATTTAAAGCGTTGCCCTGAGCTAAGCCGAAGGGTTTATGTGTTATTCAATAAAAGTAAATGCGAGGCTAAATATCGAGATCTTAAAAAATAAATCAAAATTCACTTATCAGTTCTCAACTACAGAAGGTTCTCTCGGATCACCAACAATATTGACATTGATGATTTTATCAGCTTTGATAAGTTTACGATGACTACTACTTGATAGATTTCTAATGCATACTTTTTTACCATATTTGTGGTATCTTTCTGTCAATTTATTTAAAGCTTCAACAGCCGACATATCAGCCACACGACTTTCTGTAAAGTCAATCATAATTTCATCAGGATCGTTTGCAACATCAAATTTTGTTTCAAACACACTTGTAGAACCAAAAAATAAAGGGCCAAAAATTTCGTAGTGTTTAACACCTTCATCATCGATATATTTTCTTGCACGAATCCGTTTTGAGTTTTCCCAAGCGAATACTAAAGCTGCTATAATTACACCTACTAAAACCGCAAGTGCAAGATTATGAAGAAAAACGGTTACTAAGGTCACTATAACCATAACAACAATATCAGATTTTGGAAATTTATTAAAGGTTCTCAAGCTTGCCCATTCAAAAGTTCCTATAGCTACCATTATCATTAAACCAGTTAATGCTGCCATAGGCAATTGTTCTATTAAATTTGATCCAAATAAAACAAAAGCCAATAACATTATTGAAGCCACAACGCCAGATAATCTTGCTCTTGCGCCGTTTGAAACATTAATTAAACTTTGTCCTAGCATCGCACAACCACCCATACCAGAAAAGAAACCAGACAGAATGTTAGCCGCACCTTGCGCCATTGATTCGCGATTACTTTTTCCACGAGTTTCAGTAATTTCATCAACAATATTTAAGGTTAACAAACTTTCTATCAAACCGACCCCTGCAACAATAGCGGCATAAGGTAGAATAAGCATAAAGGTTTCCCAAGAATAAGAAATGTCAGGAATGTTAAAGGGCGGAAAACCACCTTTGATAGATGCAATATCTCCAACAGTTTTAGTATCAATACCAAAAAACACCACAACACCAAATACAACAAGAATAGCCACTAACGAAGCAGGAATGACTTTAGTGAGTTTTGGCAACCCCCAAATAATAAGCATCGTTAATAAGACTAAACCTAAAATAATATAAAGTGAAGTGCCAGAAAGCCAATTTCCATTGGCATCTTTAAATTGATCGAGTTGAGACATAAAAATGATAATCGCCAAACCATTTACAAAGCCAAATATCACTGGATGAGGTACCAGTCGCATAAGTTTACCAAGTTTGAGTAAGCCTGCTAAAAACTGAATAATTCCTGCTAAAACCACAGTTGCAAAAACATACTCTGCACCATGGGTTTTGGCTAAAGCTATAATAATAACAGCAATAGCACCGGTAGCACCTGAAATCATACCTGGACGTCCACAAAAAATAGAAGTGATTAAGCCCACTACAAAAGCTGCATATAAACCTGTTAATGGAGATAAACCAGCAATTAAGGCAAAAGCCACAGCTTCAGGGATTAAAGCCAAAGCGACGGTTAAACCTGATAGAACTTCGTTTTTATAGTTTACTTTTTGTTGAAAATCAAAGAGGTGTAAATATTCTTTCATAACTTCTAAAAAATTAAGTCGGCAAAAATAAGCTTAATTAAACAACTAAAAAGCTTTTACTCTTTTAATTCAAAGTAAAGGTTTATGTAAAAAATTATGTGTATCAATTCAATTATAAATCAAGTTTAATTTGGTATAATTTCATTAATTTCGCCAACTTTAAGAATAAAATAATATTATGGGTAAAAGCTTTCCAGAATATCAAGGTTTAAACTTAGTTGAAACCGCTGATGAAATATTAGATTATTGGCAAAAACACGATGTTTTTAAAAAAAGTGTTGAACAAAAGCCTAAAGATAAACCTTTTATCTTTTTTGAAGGACCACCATCAGCAAATGGTTTACCAGGAATTCATCACGTTATGGCAAGAACCATTAAAGATATTTTTTGCCGATACAAAACCCAAAAAGGATACCGCGTAGACCGAAAAGCAGGTTGGGATACTCACGGTTTGCCAGTTGAATTAAGTGTAGAAAAAGAACTCGGCATTACCAAAGAAGATATTGGAGAAAAGATTTCGGTAGAAGATTACAACGCAGCTTGTAAAAAAACCGTTATGCGCTACACCGATGTCTGGAACGACTTGACTAAAAAGATGGGCTATTGGGTAGATATGGATAATCCATATATCACTTATACACCAAAATATATGGAAAGCGTTTGGTGGTTATTAGCTCAAATCTATAAAAAAGGCTTGATTTACAAAGGTTACACGATACAACCCTATTCGCCAAAAGCAGGAACTGGATTAAGTTCGCACGAACTCAACCAACCTGGAACATATCAAGATGTTTCTGACACCACAGTGACGGCTCAGTTTAGAAGTTCCTTAACTCCCGAAGAAGGAGCCGCTGTTAACTCAGTAGTCAAAGCCTTTAGCTTAAGTTCTGATATAGAAGCCCTTCCCTTTGGGAAGGATTTAAGATGGGCTTTCTTTCTCGCTTGGACGACCACGCCGTGGACCTTGCCAAGTAATACCGCCTTAACCGTTGGTAAAAAAATCGATTATGTTCTTGTAGCAACTTATAATCAATATACGTTTGAACCTATATATGTTATTGTTGCTAAAGATCTTGTAAAAAATCAATTTTTAAAAAAATACTTTGAGGCTGAAAATTCAGATGATTTAAAAAACTATACCAAAGACAATCAAAAGATACCGTATCAAATAATTGCAAATTGTAAAGGTGAAGATTTATTAGAAATCAGATATAAACAACTTTTACCTTACGCCAAACCTTTCCACAACCCCGAAAACGCTTTTAGAGTTATTGCTGGTGATTTTGTCACTACAGAAGATGGTACAGGTATTGTGCACACCGCACCGACTTTTGGTGCTGACGATGCCTTGGTGGCTAAACAAGCTCAGCCTGAAGTGCCAGGATTACTTGTTAAAGATGACAATAATAACCTCGTGCCTTTAGTCGACTTAAAAGGAAAATTTAGGCCAGAAATGGGTGAATTTGCAGGTAAATATGTCAAAAATGAATATTATGAAGATGGCAAAGCACCCGAGAAATCTACAGACGTCGAGTTAGCCATTAAATTAAAAGAAGAAAACAAAGCCTTTAAAGTTGAAAAATACGTTCACTCATATCCCAACTGTTGGCGAACTGATAAGCCTATTTTATATTATCCATTAGACTCTTGGTTTATTAAAGTTACAGAGTTTAAAGACAAAATGGTTGAACTCAACAATACTATCAACTGGAAACCAAAATCTACAGGCGAAGGACGATTTGGAAATTGGTTAGCTAATGCTAATGATTGGAATTTATCACGTTCTCGTTATTGGGGGATTCCCTTACCAATTTGGCGAACAGAAGATGGCAAAGAAGAAAAAATTATAGATTCCATTTCTACCCTAAAACAAGAAATCAATAAATCAGTTGAAGCCGGTGTTATGTCTAATAACCCTTTTGCTGACTTTAAAATTGATGATTTTTCAGATGAAAATTATGCAGATGTTGATATCCATAAAAATATTGTTGATGACATCATATTAGTTTCAGACCAAGGACAACCAATGAAGCGTGAAGCCGACTTAATTGATGTTTGGTTTGATTCCGGTTCAATGCCTTATGCACAATGGCACTATCCTTTTGAAATGCCACCTAAATCCCCCGAGGGTGGACTTTTTAAATCAGCTGGTTATATGACGGCGAGGAGATCTTCTTATCATTTATTAAAGGAAAAAGCTAAAAGCAGGAAAAATAATCCTACACAAGCTGAACAAGCGTTATGGGAACGTTTAGAAGGAAAGAAACTCGGAGGTTATAAATTTAGAAGAGAACATATTATTGATGAATATATTGTTGATTTTGTTTGTCTGGATAAAAAATTGATAGTAGAAGTTGATGGTAGTTACCATAACGATCCAAAGATTAGAGAAAATGATGAGTTTAGAAGTAAATTCTTAAAAGAGAATTTTGGTTACAACGTCATTAGATTTACAAATGAAGAAGTCTTAGGTAATATCGATTTTGTTTTAGATAAAATAGAAGAAGCACTAAATAATTCTCCCCTTAGGGGCAAGGAGGCTTTTAAGGCAGATTTCATAGCAGAAGGTGTCGATCAAACAAGAGGCTGGTTTTATACGCTTCACGCTATAGCTACTATGATTTTTGAAGATGTGGCCTATAAAAATGTAGTTTCAAATGGATTGGTTTTAGATAAAAACGGCCAAAAAATGTCTAAACGTCTCGGTAATGCGGTTGATCCTTTTGAAACTTTAAAAACATACGGACCAGATGCTACACGGTGGTATATGATAAGTAATGCCAATCCTTGGGACAACTTAAAGTTTGATCTGAATGGAATTGGTGAAGTGCAACGCAAATTTTTTGGGACGCTATACAACACTTATTCATTTTTCACATTATATGCTAATATTGATAATTTTCAATATGAGGAAAATGATGTTTCTCTCGAGAAAAGACCAGAAATAGACCGCTGGATTTTGTCTGAATTGCATACTCTAATTCAAGATGTTGACGCTTTTTATACTGATTATGAACCAACTAAAGCCACACGAGCAATTTCAGATTTTGTGCAAGAAAATCTATCAAATTGGTATGTACGATTAAGTCGAAGACGTTTTTGGAAAGGCGATTACGAACAAGATAAAATATCGGCTTATCAAACCCTTTTTCAGTGCTTGTTAGATATTTCAAAATTAATTGCTCCTGTAGCGCCATTTTTTGCAGATAGACTGTATCAAGACTTAACTTCTGTTTTAAATAAAGATGTTCCGGTTAGTGTCCACTTAGCAGATTTTCCAAAATCAGATTCTCATTTTATAAATAAAGCTTTAGAAGATAAAATGCATACAGCTCAAGTGATATCTTCTTTAGTTTTATCCTTAAGGAAAAAAGAAAAAATTAAAGTTAGACAGCCTTTACAACGAATAATGATACCCGTATTAGATCAAAAATTTAAAACAGATGTTGAAGCTGTGGCAGATTTGATTAAGTCTGAAGTTAATGTCAAAACCATTGAATTTATTGATGATACCTCTGACTTACTCATAAAAAGCATCAAGCCTAATTTCAAAGTTTTAGGCCCTAAATACGGCAGTGATATGAAACACGCTGTTAAAGCTATCAATCAATTTACCAAATCAGATATTGCCAAAATTGAAAAAATTGGTCAAATTGAAATCGAAATCAATGCTAAGCCTGAAGTTTTAAGCATTGATGAAGTTGAAATTACATCACAAGATATTGAAGGCTGGTTAGTGGCTTCTCAAAATAATATTACGGTTGCCTTAGATATTCATATTGATGACAAGCTTAAGAATGAGGGTATTGCAAGAGAACTGATCAATAGAATTCAAAACCTGCGTAAAGATTCTGATTTAAACGTGACTGATCATATTGACATTAGCATACAAAATGATAACAATATTGTAAAAGCCGTAGAAGAAAATTTAACTTATATCAAGAGAGAAACTTTAACTGAAAACATTACTTTTGCAAACCAAATCGAGAACGGTAGAGAAATTGAATTTGATGATGTGCATACCGTTATAACTTTAAAAAAGATATAGAATGACAACGACAACAAAACAACCAGAAAGATATTCAGATGCTGAATTAGCAGAATTTAAAGAACTGATAGAAAACAAAATAAAAAACGCAGAAAAGCAACTCAGTATTTATATTGATGCTTACAAAAATGGAAGTGCTAATGATACTGAAGATACTGCTCCAACTTTTAAGTCTTTCGACGATGGAAGTAATACGCTAAGTAAAGAAGCTAATTCGCAATTGGCTATTCGTCAAGAAAAATTCATTAGAGATTTGAAAAATGCTTTAGTCAGGATAGAAAACAAATCTTATGGGATTTGCCGTGTGACAGGAAAATTAATCCAAAAGGAAAGATTAAAATTAGTTCCACACGCAACACTCAGCATTGAAGCTAAAAACCGTCAGAATTAAGACCCTGAAATAAATTCAGCATCTCTCCAACATGTCATGCTGAACTCATTACAGAAAAGTTGGCAACTAGTTAAAACTAATTCTTAACTAAAAAATAAAATATTAGTGAATAACAGTCATTGGGAACTAAGAAATAAACTTGTAACTGAATTTGAAAATGACGCTCGAGAAAATTTTGAGCTCTTAAAAACTAGTGATTCTGAATTAAACAGACGGAACTATGTCAGATCACTTTTTGCGTTATATGAGATAACTTTATCTAACTTAAGAGAAACTATCGCAAAGAGATTAATAGAACAATCAGAATTTAGAGGAAAACTTGATATACATAAATTAAATAGCTTGATGGATGAATCAGCAACTATTAATTCAAGTGGCAAGATAACTAAGAGGTATAATCAAATTCCATTAGGAAATATGGTTAAATTCGTTCTTAAGACATATTGTGATGAAATGGGATTATGCAAAAATCTCTTTTCGGAGGGATTTTCTGACTTTAAAAAATCAATTGAAATTAGAAATAGAATAACTCATCCAAAATATGACCAAGATTTTAGGGTAACAAAAGAGGATCTTTATGTTATAGAAAAAGGTAGAAAATGGTGGAATTCAAGTTTATATTTTATCAGAGATAACGGCAGATGACAAAACCAGTTGCCAACAGCGTCTATACACAATAGCTTAGGTTTGTGCTGAAACGAAAATTTCGGTTTTATTTGCTATTTTTGTAACTGAATTGAAAATGAAAGGCTTATTTGCACGCTACTGTTTATAGACGCGGACCGAAAACATCAAAACAGCGACTGCATAACCGCAAGTCCCATACCAACCAAAATACTGATAAACTTCTTAAAGTTAAACTGATGGTCTTTAGAGGTTTCAAACAAAATAGTAGAGGCAATGTGGAGTAAAATACCAACAACAATAGCTTCAGTCCATATTTTTACAACACCTAATTCGTTTTCAAATATAATGTGAACAAGACTTCCTAAAGGTGTCATTAAAGAAAATAGAATTAAAAAAACCATCATTTTGGTTTTTGATAGTTTAGAATTCAATAAGAAACTACTCACAATAATGGCAATTGGTATTTTATGAACCAAAATACCAATCAACAAATCTGAATGTTGGTGAGTTGGAAAACCTTCAAAAAAAGAATGTATAGATAAACTGATAAAAAGTAATAGAGGAAATGTATTCCCTTTTTGTTCAAAATGCACATGACCGTGTTCAGCACCTTTAGAAAAAAATTCTAAAACCAACTGCAATACAATACCGAGTAAAATAAAAATACCAATTAGATGGTTTTGCTCTTGATAAATTTCAGGTAAAAGCGTTACTACAGTTACCGCTAGCAAAAAGCCACCACTAAAGGCAAGCAGCAACGTGAGATACTTGGAATGGGCTTTGAATTTTAAAGCAATCAAAAAACCTAGAAAAACCGCAATGATAGGAAGGTATAAGCTTATCATTGTTTGAAAATCAAAATTAAACGTTCTGATGTTTCAGCATTGTAGTCATCTAAATTATAGTTGCCAAAGACTTTTTTAATTTGTAATCCTGCAGCATTAAAATACGTTTTAAATAACTCTAAATCAATACATTTTAAGCGTTCGGTAAAGTCGAATTCCCGGCCTTTAGCTTCAAACTGTATGCGCTTAAAAATATAACCGTCTTCAACCCATTTGTGAATTTTAAATTCAATGCCATCAACAGTTTTGGTGTCATTTGACTTTAAGTGTTTCAATGTGTGATGTACATTCAAAAAATCTATGACGCCAAATGCATTTGATTTCATATTAGATTTCATAGCTTTTATGGCGTTGATATTGTAATTGTCTTTTTCAAAATATCCAAAACTGGTAAATAGATTAAAAACCGCATCATAGGTCTTACCCATAGGTTGACACATATCGTGGCGTTCAAAGTGTAAACCATTAGTTTCAAATTTTTTAGCAAAATCAATGCTGTTTTGAGACAAATCAATACCAGAAACCTGATATCCTATTTTATTTAAATAAATAGCGTGTCGGCCACGACCACAAGCCACGTCCAAAATGTGCGATTTGGGTTTTAAATTTAAATAATTTGTGAGTTGACGCATAAAGTTTTGCGCTTCGTCGTTGTCCCTGTTTTTGTACAAAATATGATAATACGGCGTGTCGAACCAAGTCGCATACCATTTAGTCTCGGTTTGTTTCATAGACTACAAAATTAGCCTATTTTTGTTTCGTAAAATAAAATTATGAGCAATAACTTTAAAATGTTAGCCACAACCCTGTTCGGGTTTGAACCTTTACTTGAAAGAGAACTTCTAAAGCTCGGCGCTATGGATATTAAACCTGGTATAAGAAATGTGAGTTTTGTTGGCGACTTAGGTTTTATGTATAAAGCAAATTTGAGTTTAAGAACAGCGATGAGTATTTTGAAACCCGTTCACAGATTTAAATTTCATACCGAAGATGAATTTTATGATCAAATGCTCAAATATAATTGGTTAGAGTTGATGGATGTTGACAAGTCATTTATGATTTCTGCGACAATTCACCAATCAATTTTTAGTAATTCATTATTTGTTGCCCAGCGTTCAAAAGATGCAGTTGTTGACCACTTTAGAAACAAAATAGGTAAACGTCCCAATGTTTCTACAGATGAACCCCAAATGATTTTTAATGTACATATCAATAAAAATACTTGCACCCTGAGTATTGATAGTTCTGGAGATAAATTATTTAAGCGAGGCTACCGAACGGCGACTAATATTGCACCCATCAATGAAGTTTTGGCTGCTGGTTTGTTATTGCATTCAGGATGGGATGGACAAAGTGATTTTATTGACCCAATGTGTGGTAGTGGAACTATTTTGATAGAAGCGGCAATGATAGCTTGTCAAATTCCACCTAACCTTAACCGCAAAACCTTTGGTTTTATGCATTGGCAAGATTGGGATGAAGAATTGTATGAAGTGATAATGAATTCGGTTTTAAAGAAAATCAGACCGTTTCATTTTAAAATCAAAGGAATTGACAAAGCACCGTCAGCTGTCAGGAAAGCCCAAGATAATGTTGATAAAGCCAACTTAAGCGAGTTTATAACTATTCATCACGATGATTTTTTTTCAACCTCAAAAGGAGATGAGCGACCTTTGCATATGTTGTTCAATCCACCTTATGGCAATCGATTGGATGTTAATACGGAGTTGTTCTACAAAACCTTGGGGCAAGTCTTAAAAGGAAATTACAAAAATACAAAGGTGTCTTTTATTACTACAGATGATGATGCACCGAAGTTTTTGGAGCTTAAAGGTTCAAAACCTATAAAAGTTTTTAATGGAGGAATAGAGGCGAAGTTATATCAATTTATGGTGCATTAAGCTTATCACTGTAATACATTAACATCCATTTGAATATTTGATAAAGGCCATTCACTCGCGTCAGTTTCAACCTGTGAGATTTTTTCAACCACGCCCATACCTTCAACCACGCGACCAAAAACTGTAAATTCTTTATCGAGATGATTGGCGCCGTCTTTTTTTACTACGATGTAAAACTCAAAAGCGGAGGAAGCATTACTCACTTTTTGACTAGTAGGTTTTGCCATACCAACAAAGCCATAATTGTTTTTGTGTAATGGATTATATTCATTAGGGATTAAATAATCACCGATTTTGGCCCTTAACTTTTGAGTGCTGGGTTTATCACTGTTGCCTCCTTGAACCACAAAACCGCTATCTACACGATGAAAGAATGTATCGTCGTAATAGCCTAATTTAGTTAATCTGATAAAATTGACCCGATGTAAACGCTCAGCGGCAAACAATTGAATTTTAAAATCACCAAATCGGGTTTTGACTTCTACTAAGGATTCAGGATTACTGCGCTCATACTTTCTTAAGTAATCTTCTAAATTTTCTTGAGTTAAAGTTTTGATGTGAGAAACATCTACATCATTTTCACCACCCGCAGGAATGATAACTTTAGGAATAGTATCTTTAACTTTGCTTTTTTCTGTATTATTGTTTTTGTTTGTGGATTCGGAGTCATTTTTGCAGGACCACAACAAGCCAAATAAAACAAAACACACTAAAAAACGAAATGCAGTTTTCATACGTTAATAAATTTTTACCAAAAATAAAAAAAATAGACTTACCTGGTGAGAATGCTCATCGTATTATGGCTCCTGAATTTAGGTTAGAATCTTTAAAACAAAAATACGATTATTCCAAAGCAAAAAAAGCAGGTGTTTTAATTTTGTTTTACCCTGACGGTAAAGCCAATACACGTTTTGTATTGATTTTAAGAAAAACATACAAAGGTGTTCACTCCAATCAAGTCGCATTGCCTGGCGGTCGTTATGAAATTGAAGACGGTGATCTCATTCAAACAGCTTTACGTGAAACCGAAGAAGAAATTGGGGTTGATTCTACGTCAATACAGGTTATTAGACCCTTAACAGAGTTGTTTATTCCACCGTCAAATTTTTTGGTTCAACCTACTTTGGCAAGCATTGACTATACACCAATATTTATCAAGCAAGAAGATGAGGTTGAAGATATAATAAGCGTTGATTTGTCTGAATTTTTAATGCAATCCAAAGTGCAACTTAAAATCATAAAAACATCATATGCAGACCAAAAGGAAGTACAAACATTTCATATTAACGGTTATACTGTTTGGGGAGCAACAGCAATGATGCTAAGTGAGTTAAAAATTGTTTTGAAATCTGCTGGGTTATTTAATGCGAAAACCTGAAAATAAATGCTTCAAAAAAGCCTTGATAAAGTGAAAAGAAGTCATACTAAACATAATTTTTAAATCTTGATAAAATTTTGTTTTTTCATCTAAAAATTTAAAAATAGTTCTGATGTCATTGTATTTATACATTTTGTAAAATACATTTTCTCCATAATTGTTATGGTGATATAAAACGTCTAAAAATAATTTATCGTAATGCTTATAGCGCTTCTTAAATAAATTGTTTTGTGGATGTTTAGAGCTTTTGAGGTTGTTAATGATTTTTTGAGCTAAACGTTCTGAGTTTTTAAACGAATAACCTGTAGAAGCTTTTACCCAACCACCAGAGGTGCCAATTTTAGTGATATTGTGTTGGTGGTTTTTATGAAAAGGATGGCTTGACATTGGTATAATACCTTTTTCTTTTTCATAAATCCTAAAAGAATCTAGTTTCAAAACATTTTCCAAATAGCTTTTAATTTGATCTCTATAAGTTTCACTTTTAACTAATTCAGGTGAAAAATATGTTGACTCAACCAAAGCTTTATGTTCTGTAAAAGGTAAAACGTAAATGAAATTTGTAGCACTTTTATCAGAGTGACTATAATCCATCATACAGAACTGCTCTGGATTAAAAGCCTTGGTGTTGGTTTCTATAAACCAACCTTCAAAATGCTGTAATATATTAATACTATTTGCGGGTTTATAGTTTTCAGGAAGTCTGCTATCAAAACTATGCTCGGCGATGTAGGTGTCTTTTTTACCAATGACTTCCACATTTTTTTCTAAGGATTTGGTTGAGACTATTTCGTCTTCAATCCATTGTATTTGTGGTGTTTGATCTATTTTATTTTTAGCAAAATTATAGAAGTCTAAAGACCTAATCATTTTGTAGGCGTAATCTTGTAAATCAAAATTAATGGTTTTTTGACGGGCTTTTACACTACCATATTTCCAAGATTTATAAATAATATCATCGTATAATCCTTGTCTAGATTCCCAATAACACCAAGTTTTATTATTTTTAAATTCTGTTTTTTTTTCAATAACCCCAATGTTTTTGTTATTAAAAAAATCGTCTCTCAGCATAGCTAATGCTAATTGAAGCCCAGAAGCGCCAGCACCAATAATGATATAATCAAACTTTTTAGAAGACATAAAATAGCATAAAAAATAAAAATTGGACGCTATAAACGTGAACGCATAACTGTAAATCAGATTTAAAATTAATTTTTAAAACGCCCAAATTAAAAATAAATCCTAAAACAAACCAAGTGATATAATTTTGAAGAGGTACAGGTGATATTTTAAATTCCCAAAAGTCAAAAGTTGGAGCTGACTGTTCTATAAAAAAATCAAAAGTGAGCATTAGTAAGCTTCCGATTATGGCTTTTATGTAGATGTTTTTTAGAGATAAATGCTTAGCTAATCCAGCGCAAACAAAACTTAATACCCCCCAATTTATACCAATAATTAGAGGGACATCAGCTATTTTAAAACCTAAATTGTTACCATAAGTATATTTACCAAAAATTTGTCCTGTAGCCACACCTAGCACTTCAATTATAAATCCTATTACGCTAATACCAAAAAACAATAGAATTTGACTTCGATGTTTAATAGGATAAAATAAAAGCGTTAACAAGGACACGTAGAGTAAGTTGTAGGGAGAAAGTGGCAGAAAAAAATTATCATATCCTAATTTTATCCCTACAAAGGCTGAAATATGAATCAACCATAACATACCAATGCCAATGTATTTTAAGTTAGATTGATTCATAAGTGTTTTAAGGTTAACTGAGAAACGATTTTTGCAGAGAGAAGGCAAAGTGGAATGCCTCCACCAGGATGAACTGAACCACCACAAAAATATAAGTTTGTAAAGTTTTTTGAAAAATTAGAATGCCTCAAAAAAGCAGCGTACTTATTATTGCTAGCAGCACCGTAGAGCGAGCCTTGAAAAGATGCTGTTTCCGTCTCAATATCTTTTGGAGTAATTACTTTTTCAACTTCAATATGTTGTTCAATTCGCGTATTTAAACACCGATTGATTTTATTGATGATTTTTTCTCTAATGTATGTTGTTTGCTCTTGCCAATTTTGCCCTTCATTGGTAGGCGCATTAACCATAACAAACCAATTTTCACAACCCTCAGGTGCATCTTTGTTTATATGCTTTGAGGTAATATTGATATAAATTGTTGGATCTTGATAAAAGTATTTTTTTTTAAAAAGATGATTGAATTCCGCTTGGTAATCCTCAGAAAATAAAATGTTATGTAAATCTAAATCAGGAAATGTTTTGCTAATTCCCCAGTAAAAAATTAAGGCAGAACTAGAGCGTTCTTGCTTTAAAGTTTTCTTAGGTCGAGGAGCATCTTTCAATATTGTTTTATAAGCAGTATAAACATCCATATTGCAAACGACAATATCTGCGTTATAAATTTTATCACAAGATTGAATAGCACTTATTTTATCATTTTCAATGACTAAATCATCAACAGGTGAGTTTAAATAAAATTTTATTCCAACATCTTTTGCTAATCGGGTTAAACTTTGAGAAATATCGTGCATCCCTTTTTTGGGAAGATAGGTGCCGAGTTGCATTTCTAGATGAGGAATCATAGACATAATTCCAGGCGTCTGATATGGTGAAGAGCCATTGTATGTGGCAAAGCGGTTAAAAAATTGAATTAATTTTTCATTTGAAAAATAATTTTGATTGACCTGATTTAGACTTTTGTTCAGGTCTAATTTGTGAGCTTTTGAAAAGGCTTTAAGTGTCTTTAAGTTTAAAAACGATTCGCTTTTATGTAGAGATTGCTCTAAAAAAATGGGTGAGGTCAAATCATATTTTTCTTGACTTTTATTGAGGTATTTTCTCAATTGTTCTTCAGGTTCATTAAAAAATACTGACGCTTCTTGAATAAATTTATTTTGATTGGCATTGGCGGAAAAAGAGCTTCCATCTTCCCAAAAATAATTACAGATAGTTTCTTTTTTTATATAATTGAAGTAAGCTTCAGGTTTTTTTTTAAACAATACAAACAATTCATCAACTAAATGAGGAAGCGTAAATAAAGATGGCCCAATGTCAAAGCGATAATTCCCTAATTGTATAGCGTGAATTTTTCCGCCTGTGTAGTTGTTTTTTTCAAAAACCTCTACACTATAGCCTTGATGTCTAAGGCGTAAAGCAGAAGCCAGTCCTGCGATGCCAGCACCGATAACGATGGCTTTGGGCATATATTTATTTTTTGTTTTTGAAAAATTTAAGCGGCGGAACTAACATTCCAAAACATTCTCCGTCTTCTTTTCCTAAATGTTTATGGTGAATCTTGTGCGCACGTCTTATGGCTTTAGCATACCAATTATTAGCCTTTCTAAACCATTTAAATCTCTGATGAATGAATATGTCGTGCACTAAGAAGTATGTAGCGCCGTATGCTGCAATACCCAAACCTATTGGTAATGCGTACCAATAACCAATATGGTCTAAGTAAAAGAAAACCATACTCACAACAGCGTAAAATACAAAAAAGAAATCGTTGCGTTCCCACCAACTTTTGTGATCTTTGTGGTGATGGTCTTTGTGAAGTGACCATAAAAAACCGTGCATAACGTATTTATGAGTAAACCACGCCATAAATTCCATGAAAAAAAATGTGCCCAAAAAAATTATAATAGAATACAATATCATATTCAAATTAAATTAAATCTACAACAAATGATTGATTGTGCAAGCAAACCAGCTTTTTGATAATCATTGACTCGGATACGCTTGGTCTTGATTTGCAAAGATGGTGTTTTTTTTAGCTTCTTTAAAAGTTTAGAGTAGTAAATATAAGCTGTATAAACTCCTAGTTTAGCTTCTACAGGTAGTTTGGAAATACCTCTTAAACCTGCGGAAAAGTCATCTTGAATTTCGTTGATAATTCTCAATTTGGTTTCTTCGTCAAGGTGATTTAAATTAACGTTAGGAAAATAAGTTCGATTCAAATCTTCGTGGTCTGCTTTTAAATCTCTTAAAAAGTTGACTTTTTGAAATGCTGAACCTAGTTTTTTAGCATCGTGTTTTAATTCTTCGTATAATTCATTATTCCCTTTCACAAATACCTTTAAACACATTAAGCCTACAACATCGGCACTACCATAAATGTATTGCTCATATTCTTCGTAAGTTTTGTATTCCGTTTTATGCAAATCTTTTCTCATACTATCCATAAAGGCTTCGTAAAGATGTTGGGGAATATTGTATTTATGAACGGTTTCTTGAAATGAATTTAATATTGGATTAAGACTGATTTTGTTATCAATCGCTTCTTTAAGTTGTTTTTCAAAATCATTAAAAAGAAATTCTTTGTTGTAATCGTGAAACGTATCCACAATTTCATCTGCAAACCTAACGAAGCCATAAATATTATAAATATCTTGACGAATTGATGGGGCCAAAAGTTTAGTAGCTGTTGAAAAAGAAGTGCTATACGATTTCGTTACATGCTTGCTACAGTGTCTTGATATGTTATCAAAAATTGCTTTCATGATGGATTGTATTTCAAAATCAATTTTGATACCAGTTTTCCAGAGATTAAAGCTGGTGGAACACCTGGTCCTGGAACAGTTAATTGACCTGTAAAATATAGATTTTTTACCTTATTACTTTTTAAACTTGGCCTTAAAAAAGCAGTTTGCAATAGCGTATTTGCCATACCGTATGCATTGCCTTTATAAGAGTTGTAATCCTTTTTAAAATCAGATACACAAAACGATTTTTTAAATATAATGTTTTTTTGGATTTTTTGCTTAGTTAACTTTTCAAACCTTGTGATGATTTTAAGAAAATATTCATCTCTCAACGCCTCTGTGTCTTCAATATCAGGAGCAAGAGGTATAAGAAAAAATCCATTTTCACAACCTTTTGGAGCGGTTTCAGGATCTGTTAATGAAGTGAAGTTGGCGTAAAATAAAGGCTCATTAGGCCATTTAGGGTTTTTATAAATATCATCTGCGTGTTGATTAAAGTCAACATCAAAAAATAGATTATGGTGACGAATATTTTTTAATTTTTTATCAAAACCGACGTAAAAGAGTAGAGAAGAAGGTGCAAATGTTTTTTTGTCCCAATAACTTTCTGAATATTGTCTGAATTCTTGGTCAAGCAAAGTTTCAGTGTGATGGTAATCAGCACCCGATAACACGATATCACATTTAGAGGCTTCTCCATTGACCACAATACTTTCAACTTGATTTTTATCATTTACTCCGATAGACTCAACATTAGCATTGGTTTCAAATTCTACACCAAGTGAAGTAGCTAGATTTTTCATGGCTTCAACTACACTAAACATTCCTCCTTTAGGATGCCAAGTGCCTAAGCCGAAATCTGCATAGTTCATAAAGCTGTAAAATGATGGCGTGTCTTTAGGTCTAGCACCGAGAAACAGTACAGGAAATTTTAAAATTTGTTTGAGTTTAGGGTTGCTGAAATCTTTTTCAACATCTTTGTCTATATTACTAAAAAACTGTCCTAATTTAGATATGGTTTGAGAAGTTATTAGCTCAAGTGGAGATTCACCAGGCTTGTAAACTAATTTTTTAATAGCAATATCATAATTAGAGCGTGCTTTGTCTATAAACTTTTTAAGTTTTACCGAGCTGCCTTTCTCAATATTTTCAAAGGCTTTATAAATTTCTTCTAAGTTTTCTGAAACTTGAAAACTGTCATTTTCTCCAAAAATAACTTGATAGCCAGGATTGAGTTTGTCAAGTTGGTAGTAATCTTTAGGAGATTTATCAAAATCTGCAAAAAAACGCTCGAATACATCGGGCATCCAATACCACGAAGGTCCCATGTCAAAGGTAAAGCCATTATGTTTAAATTGTCTGGCTCGTCCGCCTATGGAATCATTTTTTTCTAAAACCTTAACATTATAGCCAGCTTTAGCAAGGTAACAAGAAGCAGACAATGATGAAAATCCCGAACCAATGATATGAATAGTCTTGCTCATATTACAATTGAAATGTCAGTTCATTGATGTCTTTAAAAGCCGTAACTCGTTCAGGTAATTCAATGTTTTCATCTATAATTTCATTAGCCTTTCTACCTAACAACCAATACTCACATTTATCGCCTGTACAAACGTTATTGGTAAATCGACTTAGATAATCTTCTATATTTTCAGGCTTTACGGTTAAATAGGAAACAAAAACTGTGTGATCAAATAATTTAGATAAATAGGTTAAGTCTTCCATTGGCAAGCTTTGACCAAGAAAAATCACCTTATAACCGTGAAGTAGCAATTCGTAGTTAGTGTAGAACAAACCAATGTCGTGAATTTCTTCTTCGGGTAAAAATAAAATAAACACCTTATCCTTTTTTGAAGGCGTTTCAAACTGCAACTTTTCGATATTTATGAATAATTTCTGCTTAATCAAAGTTGATATAAATTGTTCATGAGCAGGTGTAATTGTGCCGGCCTGCCATAAAAAACCTATTTCTTTTAGAAGCGGAATAAAAACATCATTATAAATTTCTCTAAATGTATTTTGCTCAAGTAAACCGTCATAAGTTCTTAAAAATAGCCCTTGGTCAAAATTCATCATAGCTACTTTTAGGGACTTTACAGCGCGATTGGTGTTGCTTTTGCTAGTTGTAATGCGCTGTACAAGATTACTAATGTCTTCTTCGGACATTTTGGAAATACGAGAAATTTTGTAACCGTTTTCATTGAGAAAAGCAATGTTTAAAATCTTCTGTAATCCGTTGACCCCGTAAGTTCTAATATTAGTTTCTGTGCGTTTAGGCTCAAGAACTTTATAACGTTTCTCCCACATTCTAATGGTGTGAGCTTTGATACCACTTAAAGATTCTAAATCCTTAATACTGAAATTTTGTTTAATATTTCCCATAACATTGATTAACAAAACAAAAATATACAATAATGTTATGTCTTGTTTAAAAAATCAAGTTAAATATTAAACATATTTGTTAACAATTGTTAAGGTTAGTTTGAATCAAACCTAAATTTGTCTTCTTCATCAGAGGATATTCCGAGCGCGTTGTAGATATAGTCAAATGTAGAAAGGAGTTTAGGTTCGCCATTTATTAAGGCAACATCGTGTTCAAAATGAGCGCTAGGAAGATTATCGGCAGTGAGAATCGTCCAACCGTCTTTAAGTTGCTTAATTCTTTTGGTTCCTTGATTAATCATAGGTTCTATAGCAACTGTCATTCCGTTTTTAAACTTCTTGCCTCGACCTCTTTTTCCATAATTTGGCATTTCGGGATCTTCGTGCATTTTTCTGCCTAAACCATGTCCTACAAGTTCTCTTACAACACCATAACCGTGGTCTTCAGAGTGTTTTTGAATGGCATATCCTACATCACCAACACGATTGCCTATTTTAAATTGTTCAATACCCTTGTATAAAGATTCTTTGGTTACTTTCAGTAAATCTTTGGTTTTGGTGTTGACTTCGCCAACTTCAAAAGTATAAGCGTGATCGCCATAAAAGTCATTTTTTACGGCACCACAATCAATAGATATAATATCGCCATTTTCGAGCGGTTTGTCATTAGGAATACCGTGAACGACTTGAGCATTTGGGCTCATACACAATGTATTGGGGAAATCGTATAATCCTAAAAAACCGGGAACAGCTTGGTGGTCTCGTATAAATTCTTCGGCAAGTTTATCTAACTTTAAAGTTGTTACTCCAGGTTTAACTTCTTTAGCCAACATTCCTAGTGTTTTTGAAACGATGAGTGCACTTTCACGCATAAGTGCAATTTCCTCTTCAGATTTAATTTTAATCATATGCGGTAATTAAGAATTTTTAAAAATCTTACCTAAAAAGCTTTTAGGCTTGACTACAATATCAAGGTCATTGTTTGTAATGATATTGTATATTTCTCCCCAACTATACATGCCACCTAAATTCCGATCATCTATAAATATATCAGCATTTATTTTTCTGCTCATGTCGTTTTTAGAAAATATTTCTTCTGGATAACTTTTGTTAACGGCGTAAAACTCTAAACCATTAGATTTGCAAAAATTAACTGCTTCATCGAGTTTTTTGCCGTAACGGTAAGTCCACAGAATTAACAAATAGCCTTCGTTTTGAAGTTTTTGGAGGGTTTCAAAAGCAAAAAGCTTAGGTTTGCCAATATTTGGGTAACGGCTTTCTACAATGGTACCATCAAAATCTACTGCTATTTTAGGTTTATTTCTAGAAAACATTTTTTAGTATTGATAGCTGTGTTTGTAAGGTTTTTGAGCTAATATTTTAATAAGGTCTGTTTCTAGACTTTCCTGTGCATATTCTACAAAACGGTTAATTTCTTTACCTTTTTCGTAAACAATAATTGTAGGAACATTGGAGATGTTGAGCGATTTTTCTTCTTTAATAGAAACGTTAGGAATATTTTTATCTCGATCAACTCCAATAAGTTCTAAATTTTTAAAATTAAAATTGCTTCGCTCTAAAAGTTTTATGAGTCTCGGAACTTCTCTTTGACTATCTGAACACCAAGTGCCAAAATACACTTTAATCTTATAGTTATGGTTTTTAATCAGTTGGCTTAATTGTTCAGTTGATTGAGGTTGAGGTTTAAAGGTGTTGTAATTTTCTTCAAACCAACTTTGATGTGAAGTTGAGAGGAGTTTTTCTTTATTAGTTTTACCGATGATATCTTCGCTTTGAGCTACAGAAATATTTGAGATTAAAAGGGTTAAAAATAAAAAAGCTATTTTTTTCATATTGCGTTAAATTATATTAAAGAATTTTGTGTCATGTCTTCTGGTTGATTAATACCTATCAAATTTAATACCGTAGGAGCAATATCGCCCAAAATTCCTGAATTTATTGACTTGATTTCGTTATCAACTAAAATTAATGGAACTGGATTTGTGGTATGCGCTGTATTAGGTGAGCCATCAGGGTTAATCATAGTTTCGCTATTGCCGTGGTCTGCAATTACAATGACGGTGTAATTATTTTCTTGAGCGGCAGTTACCAAGTCTTTCATACAAATATCAACCGTTTCGCAAGCTTTAACAGCAGCCTCAAAAACTCCGGTGTGGCCAACCATATCGGGATTAGCAAAATTTACGCACATAAAATCTACACTTTGGTCGTTAATTTCTTTAATCACTTTATCTTTTAATTCAAAAGCGCTCATTTCTGGTTGTAAATCATAAGTTGCTACCTTAGGAGAGTTAACCATAATACGTTTTTCACCCTTAAAGGCATCTTCTTGACCACCAGAGAAGAAAAATGTAACATGTGGATATTTTTCGGTTTCGGCAGCTCTCAACTGAGTTTTGTCATTATCAGCTAAAACTTCACCTAAGGTATTTTTTATATTGTCTTTAGTGTAAACTACATTGACATTTTTAAATGTTTCATCGTAGCGAGTCATTGTATAATAATTTAAGTCTAAAGCTTTCATTTCTTGTTCAGGAAAATCTTCTTGACTTAAAGCTTGGGTAAGTTGTCGGCCTCTATCTGTTCTAAAGTTAAAGAAAATGACGACATCGCCTTCTTTAATTTTTGTTATAGGACTGCCGTTTTCGGTATTTACTATGGGTTTTATAAATTCATCTGTCACATTATTATCATAACTATCTTGTATTGATTTAACAATATCTAGGCTTTTATCACCCTTTCCGTAAACAATTAAGTCATAGGCTTGTTTAATCCGTTCCCAGCGTTTGTCTCTATCCATAGCGTAATATCGACCAATAACACTAGCCAATTTAGATTGATGATGATTTAAAAAAGGAATTAAATCAGCAACAAAACCTTTTCCCGATTTATGGTCTACATCTCTACCGTCTGTGAAAGCGTGAACAAAAGTTTTATCTAGTCCATAATCAGAGGCTGCTTTCACCAAACCTTTTAAGTGATTTACATGCGAATGAACGCCTCCGTCACTCACAAGACCAAGAAAATGCACTGATTTATGATTTATTTTGGCGTATTCAAAAGCTTCTTTTATAGCTGGTTGGTCTTTTAAAGTTTCTTTTTCAACAGCCATATTAATTTTTACTAAATCTTGGTAAACAATGCGACCTGCACCGAGATTCATATGACCTACTTCAGAATTACCCATTTGACCTTCGGGCAGTCCAACATTCATACCGTCTGTTCTTAAAGTTGCTGTGGGATATTTTTCTTTTAAACTTTCTACAAAAGGTGTATTAGCTGCATCGACAGCAGACACTTTTTTATTTGGTGCAATACCCCAGCCATCTAATATGGTTAATATAACTTTTTTGTTCATAGATTTTATATTTGGAATTCAAATTTACAGACTAAAATTTAAAATAGTAGCAAATCTTAACAATTAAAAGTTTAATTTAAAACTAACATTCGAAATCTTGTTAAAGACTTTTAAAATCCTTAAATTAGCAATTAAACTATATAGCTATGCTTAGAGAAGAAAGACACGAATTATTTAGACAAATCATCACTAATAAATATAGTGTTTATAACAGTTTATTTCTTAATCTTCCACACAAACACTCTACTTATACAGGTATTTATATTCCATTACTGAGAAAATTAAGTCATGAAGGTTTTGCAGATGCCAAGTCACCTGCTGAAATTATCAAAGAGTTCTTAGAAAACCATACTGATGTTGATAATCAAGATGATGAGTTTGAGCTCTTGTTTAGGATAATTCAATATATTGAGCGTCAAGTCGTATTATTTGATTGCGTTGAAGATGCTGCATTTTTAGATTTCCAACGTCCTCAGATTGGCAGTTATCTTCAGCCAGAAAATGAATATTACGAGAGCTTGAAAAAGCATTTAAAATCTTTCAGTACACGTTTGGTTTTTACAGCTCACCCAACACAGTTTTACCCCAATGAAGTTCAAATTATTATGTACGAACTTCGTCAAGCCATACAGGATAATGATATTACAGCAATTGACGTTTTACTCAATCAGTTAGCTTATACGCCTTTTGTTAAGCGTGAAAAGCCTACACCTTTTGATGAAGCTAAAAGTATTATTTACTATATGCGTTATGTCTATTATCAAACTATAGGAAAATTATACCATCAAATATTTAAAAATGTTGAAGAAAACCCAGACTTCAACCCCAGTCTTATAGAGCTAGGATTCTGGCCAGGAGGTGACCGTGACGGAAATCCTTTTGTCAAGTTTGACACAACCCGTAAAGTTTCTCAATTGTTGAGAAACACCATCATGAAATGTTACTACAACCATATTAAGGACTTAAGAAAAAAACTAACTTTTAAAGGTGTGGTAGAAATCACTGAAAATCTTAAGCAAAGACTTTACAAACAAATATTTCAGGATGAAGTTTGTATTACAGATCACGAAATTTTGGAAGGATTATATCAAATTAAAAAAATACTAAAAACTGATTACAAAAGTTTATTCTTAGAAGAAGTAAACGATATTATTGGTCGAGTGCATTTATTTGGTAGTCATTTTGCCACACTTGACATTAGACAAGATAGCAGTAAGCATCTTGAAGCAATGCAAATCATATTCAAGAAAGAGTTTAATAAAGACTACGATGAACTTTCAGATCAAGAAAAAATTAGCTACTTGACTGAAAAGTCATTAAAGCTCAATGCAGATGATTTTGAAGATGAAACTTTAGTAGATACCATAAGAAATGTTTATCAAATTAAGGATATTCAAAAAGAAAATGGCGAACGTGCATTGCATCGCTATATTATCTCAAATGCTGAAAGTATTTTTGATGTACTTCACGTTTACGCTTTATTCAAATATTGCGGATATAAAGATGAAGATATTAAAATTGATATAGTACCTTTATTTGAAACTATGGTCGGCATGGACAATTCTCAGAACGTTATGAAAGTGCTTTATGAACTTCCTGTTTATAAAAAGCATCTTGAAAAACGCGAAAATGTTCAAACCATAATGCTAGGCTTTTCAGATGGGACTAAAGATGGTGGTTATCTTAAAGCGAACTGGGAAATACTCCAAACTAAAGAACGTTTAACCAAAGTCACTAAAGACCATGGAAATAAAGTCGTATTTTTTGACGGTAGAGGTGGACCGCCAGCAAGAGGTGGTGGAAAAACTCATCAGTTTTATGCTGCTCAAGGCGACGATGTGTCTAATGATAAAATACAACTCACTATCCAAGGTCAAACTATCACCAGTATTTATGGTACGCATGAACAGGCCAGTTACAACTTAGAACAACTCCTACTAGCAGGTGCAAAACCCTTTAATAAATCTGTTAAACTAGATCAACACTTTAAAGATTTAATCTCAGATTTGGCCATGAAAAGTTATAAAAAATACACCTCCCTAAAAGATGATAAGCTTTTTGTGCCTTATTTAGAAAATATGACAACTCTGAAATATTATGGTGCAACAAACATAGGAAGCCGGCCTACAAAGAGAAATGGCAATTCGTCCTTAAATTTCTCTGACCTGAGAGCCATACCTTTCGTGGGATCTTGGAGCACAATACGTCAAAATGTACCTGGCTATTACGGTTTGGGCACAGCTCTAGAAAGCTATGCAGATAAGCCAGAAGTAATTGAAGATTTGTATAAAAACTCAGCTTTTTTCAGAACGCTTATCAATAATAGTATGATGAGTATGAAAAAATCTTATTTTCCTTTAACTCAATATATGAAAGACGATAAAGTGTATGGAGATTTTTGGAAAGAGCTAAGAGCTGAATATGAATTGTCCAAAAAGTGGGCATTGAAGTTAACAGGAATCAAAGAGCTTATGGATAATGAAAAAACCACAAGAATGTCTATAAGTGCACGTGAAAATATTATTTTACCACTACTTTCTATTCAACAATACGCTTTGCAAATGATTCAAAATGATCACCCTGAAAAAGAGAGGTTTGAAAAACTAGTCATGAGGTGTCTTTTCGGTAATATCAATGCGAGCCGAAACTCTGCATAATCCATAAAAAAAATGCCCTTGAAATCTCAAGGGCATTTTTATTTAGCAAAGCCTTAGTTTTATAAAATATTTATGGTGAAAACCGCTTCGACGTCGGTTTCTCCACCAGCATTTGCAGGGTCGCCGTCGCTGACGCCTGATGCGTCTTTATTAGGCTCGTGTCTTAAAATTACGGTTAAACTACCTTCTGAACTCACATCACCTGTAGTTAAAGTAAAATCTAAACCAACAGGATTACCATTAGCATCTTGGTCAATGTATTCTACCGTTGCATTAAGCGATGAAGAAGTCACATAAAATATTTGATGGTCTATGTCTTCCTCGGCAACTTCTGCTGTGATGTTTTCAGTTGGAGTTTCCAATTCATTTAAAAATACAATACTGCCCGTATAAGTCGTATTGGTTTCTAAATCATCTGCCGTAGCCACTGGAGCATTTGGACCATTGCCATCATCGTCTTTAAAGCTCAAGATTTTGACATTATCGTTATTATCGGTCAAGGTAAGGTTAACTGTAGTAATCACTTCTTCTTCGTTGATGATTTCTGGAACTGAATCGTCATCTGAACATGCCGTAAATAATAGGCTTAATACGAGTAAAGGAAAAAATTGTGCTATTTTCATAAAAAAATGTTTTGGGTTATACCTTGTGATTTGGGAGTTTAAAATTTGAATTGTTTTCATGATTTTTTGATTAAATATTATATAAAGATCGAATTAGTAATTAAGCTTAAGTTGAAGGACGACATTTCTGCCAATTTCATCGGCATAGAAGCGTTGTCTATTGAGATAACTTCTGTAGCTGGTATCAAAAATATTATTGACACTCAAAGCTACCTGAAGTTCTGCAAAACTGAGTTCAAAAGGCATTTCTGCTCTAAAATTCATTAAGTGGTAAGCCTCTGGCGGTTGGCTAATGTCAACTAAGGTCTCTTCAAAATCTCCTATATCCGGATTCAGAATAGGGGTGGTAAAATTGTCATCAGGGAAACGCGTTTGCTCAAACACCATTTGGCTGCTTAAAAACAAACTCAGATTATGCCATTGTTGAATTTTGTAATTTAAACTGTTTTGCCAATTGACAGGAGGCATATTAATTAATGCTCTATTTCTTGATGTGTCCTCGCCATTGACATAGGCAAAATTTGAGTTTAAGGATATATCATCATTAACTTGATAGCCAATATTCACATCTACACCAAATAATCT
>JASMTR010000032.1:0-4441 GCA_041694175.1 Bacteroidales bacterium | reverse complement strand
CCTAAATTTTACCACGATGCTAAAAACCAAGAGGCTCTGCTTAAAATCATTAAAAAATTAAAAACAAGCTAAAACCCTAAAATTATGAAAGTCAAGGCTACAATTTTTATTTGCTTATTGGTAGTTCTGTTTTCTTCCTGCTCAGATAGGGATAGTCTTTGCCATCAAGAAGAAAGCATCGAAGCCTTAAAGCTTAGTTTGACAGAGTCTGTAGTCGAGCAATCGGAATTTTTGACAAGAGAATATGGGCTTAAGAACATTGAAGAGGAGTTAGAACGCCTGTTAAAAGAGGATAAAATTCGGATAACCAGCATAAATACAATGAATACACAGGCCTTAGATTCTATGTTAGTTTGTAACTGTAATGCAGAAATCAGCTTTGAAGAGGAAGATGAGTTTTTAAGCTTTATAGCACCTAAAGTTTCAGAAGCAAAGTCTAGCGATGATAAATACAGTAAAGTTTATTTAAAAAACAAACATTTGGTTGAGTACCATGACAAAGACTATTTTCCTTTCTTTTTTTCCATATTCGAAACCAGAGAAAATTTGTCTGCTTCAGCGAATGACTACAAAGTTGGCTCATTGCTAATAGAGTATCTAAGATTTAATCAGAACCATAAGGACAGTAATTAATCGAAATATAAAATGAAAAACTTTTCCTGTTTTTTAATTTTTTTGTTCCTGAGCAGTTGCAAATCTGGTAAATATTATTTTATCAATAATGAATCTAATCAAGATAAGCAAATTGAGATTCACTATGTCAGCAATCTTGAAAACCACCAAGAAGTATTCTCTATACCAGATAGTATAGATGTGATTGTTTCCGGCCATCCTACCTACAAACCCTATAGGTTTTATAAAAACCGAGACAAGCAAATTCCTCTCCAAAAAATCAATGACAGTATTTACCAGTTTACGCTACAAAAGTCAGAAAAAGCCATGATTCGATATCGATATTATTATGACAATAGCCTTAAAAAAATATGGATTAATCAAGAAGAAGAAATCTGGTTCACAGAAGTTGAATATGGCAATGATAGCCTCACTGGTTTTACAACTAAAAACACAAAGCTTGGCACAACGGTTCAATACGAAAAAGGGATGCTGTTTGTAGGAGATGATTCTTACATCATACAATTAAGATAATATAGACTTCATTTTAAAATTCAAAACGGAAATAGCCTTTCTCTTGCTACTTATTCTAGGGTTGGTCTCTTGTAAGCAGTCTATGAAATATAAACCTGATTTAGAGTTTAATCAAGCCATGCATTATACAATTTCAATTGAAGACTCTACTTTATTTGACTTGGCGAGTCAAGATACTTTAAGGCTTGGAGAACAAGTAAAAGTGAATGTGTTGCTTAACGAGACACCTGAAAGCCTTCTTCCCAACAATGCAGGTAGACTTTTAGGTGATGAAAACAATAGCGCAGACCGTATAGATTAATCACAATTAACCTAGTCTTATTATACCATTCAATAAACAAAAAGACGCAACATGTCACTAATGACGTTTTTTATGTCATTCGTGACAAAACCCTATGTGATATGTGTTTATTAAATCCTTTAACATTTAATTTGAAATCTAAAACCAAAACTATTTTTAAAAAAACTATTTACCGTGAAGACATTTATTAAAAAATCCATTTTAATTTTTCTAATATTTTTAACTGCACATGGCATTTCTCAAGAAGTTGCCACAGTTTTTATCGCAAGGAATAATGGCTTTGCTGGCTCAGGGGCTCCTGCCTATATATTTGCTGATTATGATTACCTAGGTAAATTAAAAAATAAAAATTATATAGAATATAAGACAACTAAAGAAAATTTAAAGATTGGATTGATGTCAAACTTAGGCGCAAAACGATCAATTGATATTAAATTAAACCCTAACAATCCTAGTTATATCAATGTAAATCTTTCTAAAACTTATGGTCTTGAAAATGTAAATAATAATGAAAAGCTAAAAAGTAAAGTTATAGAAAGGGTTAATACCGAAAAATTATTAATTGTAAGTTTAGAAGAAAAAAAAGAGCAACTATCTAAATACAAGAAAAGATTATCAAAAGTTTATGAAGAAGACCTTGCATTATCAGATAATGAAATTCTAAATCAAATTGTAGCTCATAACGATAAAGTAAAAGCATTGCTTAATAATAAAAAAGAAAAAATAGAGGATGCAATAACTCAATCTGAAACAAAGCAAGAGCAAGAAGGCAAAACCACTGAAATTGCAGTAAATAATCCTAAAACTATTGACAGCATCAGTGTTTCTGAAATTTATGAAAAACATCTGGCCTATATAGACCCTAATAACAAACTATCTAGTTTAAAAAGTTTGACAAAAATTGAATCCACAGCATCTACTACTTTTGTTAGTGGGACAGAAATGAAAAATAATTATGTCAATTTTAACCTTAGAACAATTGATGGTAAAGTTGTTGGTATCATGAAAATGACCAACATGAATTCCAAAACTGTTTTTGATGGTCAAAGTGGATACACAGAACTCAATAATGGATACAAAACAGATCTTCCAGCTCAAACCGTAGAAATTTTCAAGCAAAACAGCAATAATAATACGTTCTTAAGAGAACAACAAGTGCCTGAAAATTCTATAGTTACATTAGCAGAATTTGATGGAAAGCAATACTATAATGTTAAGTATTCATTAAATCAAAATGGTCAGGACTCAACTATGGAGGACTATTACGATATCCAAACTTTTGAGAAAGTTTTATCCAAAAACAAAACTTCAATCAATGGTATGACTTCAGTTACTGAAATGATTTTTAAAGATTACATAGAATTTGATGGCATCAAATGTCCAAGCACAATTCTATCAAAAATATCAAGCTCAGGTTCAAATATTAATACTAAAATCAATTCTAATTCAAAAGTTGATTATAAATTGAATGAAACTTTTGAAAAATATGCAAATCAATCTTTAGAAAGTGTTGCTTCAAGTATTGCTGCTATTCCAACAGAGAGCATTAATATAAATGACAATCAATTTGTTCAATTAAACTCTTCATCAGTAACGCCTTCAACACAAATAGCTGCTGAAACCGAGGAAGAATTAGTCAATTCCGATGCTTTTAAAAGATTAAATATGCGAGAACAGGCTTATCAGCTTATGTTAATCAAACAAAAAGAAGCCGGTTCATCTTCAACATCTGGGTTTTCTACAAATACTGCGCCAACAGTTGAATCTACTGGCGAGAGAGAGCGCATCAGCAAAATGGATGCTGCCAATGCTGGAAAATTGAAATACCGAAGAAGTTCGCTTTACACTGTTATGGTAGATGACAATACGCGTGAACATTATAATATTATCAAAGATGCTTTTGGTAATACAGAGTTGTCTGAAAAATTCAATAATCATAATATAGGGCCTTATCTTATTCCAGCTCATGGTATGAGTGGAGAAAAAGACCAAACCGAACTTATTGAAGATTACCTTAATGCCAATGGTGTTGCTAGAAACCTAGTAGCTCGCTGGTTTAATAGAGATGAAAATGGCCATTTTGATATGGATTTAATCGCAAAGCGTGGTCAATACAATGCCTCAGAAATTGACTTCAAAGTTGCCCAATCCTCTATGAGAGGTAAAGCCTTGCTTTCTGACGCCGGTAAGGAGCTGATTAGTAATACGTTTGTCATTGTATATGATTATAAATACACCAATAAAGCAGAACAAGCCAAAAAACGTAAAGGGTTTCTAAATGCTGTAACGACCGTAGCATCACTTGTTCCTGGAGCAGAAGATATCGCAACTGTTAGCTCACTAACAACTGTGGCTTCAGACGTAGTTGGAAAAGGTTATTTTGTTAGAACAACTAGCTACCTCTATCGTTTAGTATGGAACGACGAAATAGCTGAAGAGTTTTATAACAATTTATGGATAGATGAATCTAATAATGACAAAAGTAAAAAAGAGGCTTTTGAAAATACTAATTTATTTAAATTAGAGTACGTGGGAAGTGAAGTTTCAAGAAACAACTTACAATCAACAATTTTTTCATCAAAATCAGATCAACAACTTATAGAAATTGCCACAATAAAAGCAGTTGATAAAAATATAGGTGAGCTTCAACGGGGTTATGAACAGTTTAGGGTCAAAACACCTTTACTTTCAGCAGAACCAATCTCAGCAAAAATAGGCTTAAAAGAAGGTATCGAAAAAGGCGATAAATTTGAAGTTTTAGAGCAAGTTTTAAATGAAGATGGCACAACCTCTTATGAGCGTGTAACAACAATTAAAGTTGATAAAAACAATATCTGGGATAATACTTATTTAGCCGAAGAGGCCGGAGCTGATACAAATAAACCCTATACAATTTTTAAAGGAAATAGTAATAAAGTAGCACCAGGTATGCTTATAAGACAACTTAAATAATTATACATTATGAAAAACACTTTATTAAAAATTTCACTCTTT
>JASMTR010000031.1:0-43217 GCA_041694175.1 Bacteroidales bacterium | reverse complement strand
GAGTTTTTCCCCCTCAATTCATCGATTCGCAAACCTGAATAATTCAGGTTTGCATCGATTTGGTAAAGGCTGGCAACTTTAAGTTCACTGCGCTTAACATCAAGATTAAGTTTGGCGTCCTTTGGCATTTTGATGATGATTTTCTTTTTGACTTTATGATTGGCATGAACACCTTCGAGACCTTTTCTCATCTCTTTAATGGCTGGCCTAAGTTCTTTTCTCGCTTCTCTTATAGCAGGTCTTAACTCGTTTTTGATTTTATACCTTAAAAATCTAATAGAATCTTTTAGACCACTTTTTTCCATTTCTTCTTTAAACTTTTCCTTCCATTCCTGGATTTCTCCCTTAAAGTTAGAATCTTCGAACATTTCTTTAATTTCTTTTTGAAATTCAATAATGTATGCTTTGCCTTCTACGTTAAATCTATCCATATCAAAGTCCATATCAATATTTCCTACAGATGGCGGTAAAGGCGGTACTGGTGGCGTTCTAATGCCTTTAATATCATCTGTAAGGATTTCTACTTTACTTTCAATATTGTCTATTCCTGCAAATACATGTGACCCTTGCCGCCCGGCTCTTATTTCTACTTTACTGGAGTTGCCAAGGGCTTCAAATTCAAAATTTTCTAAAATTTCATCCGCTAGTTTTTCATCTTCTATGTCTACAGTAATCGTAGCTTCAACGTCTACGCGATTTTTGTTCCATGTTTCGATAATGATTTCTGCATTATCAGCATTTAGATACACTTCAGTAACTTTATTTACATTAAAGCTTTCAGTGAAAGTTTTAGTTTTTTGCGCATAGGTAGATGCTACAAATAACAAGCATAAACTAAACTTGATAAACATTATTTTGCTTTTCATTTTCTTTTTGTTTTAAATTATTCAACTTTTGTTTTAGATCCTGAAGCAATTCTAATCTAAGCTGTAAGTTGTCTATCATGGCATTGATGATTTCTTCTGAAATTCCAACATTATTCAGCTCATTTTCTAAATCATCGTAAGCTTTATTAATATGTTGTAATTCTTCGAGATAGCTATTTACTACAGCGTCAAATTCAGTCGACGTTTCTAATGTTGCCAACTCAAATTTAATGGATGTCATGTAGTAATTTTCAATGGTGTTAAGTTCAGGTGAGATATCGCCCAGACCTATTTTTTGAGTTTGTATGACTTGATTATTTGAGTTGTCTGGTTCAACTCGACTTTGGTTAAGAACAAATATGGTGCTCAGCGCGGCAATAATAGCAACTGCTGCCATTTTATAAATCATGCTGAAGTCTTGATTTGTTTTTTTGCCAAAGGCTTCATTCAGTCGATGTTTAATTTTATTTTCATGTCCTTTAGACATTTTAAAAGACTTAGGGCTGTAATCAAAATCTTTACGCAAATCTTTCATATCTCAATGATTTTAATTGTTCTTTTAATAACTTTTTACCGCGATGCAGTTGAATTCGTGAATTATTGGCTTTGATATTTAAAATCTCAGCAATTTCTTCATGGTCGTAACCTTCCATTAAATACAATTTTAAAATCGTGCTGTATTTTTCAGGTAAGTTATCAATGCCATTGTTAATGTCTTCGGTTGAAATATGCTCTTCCACTTCCCAAGAGGAGTCGTCTTCTTCGGAAACTTCAAAGGCGACATTTTCAATATTGTCATGGTATTTCAATTGCCTGCAATAATCAATACATTGATTGATAACAATTCTTGTAAGCCACGCGCCAAAAGTCACTTCACCTGAAAAATCATCAATGCTTTTAAAAGCTTTTATAAAACCTTCCTGAGTAGCATCTTCGGCTATATCTTTTTGCTTTAAATAGCGCATCGCCACACACAACATGGCATCACAATATTGGTTATACAATTTGAGCTGGGCTTTGCGCTTTCCTTTTTTACAATCTTCTACTAAATTTGTTTTAAACACGCCGGCATGTTTGATTAAAATTGCTTCATACTAAATACGAGTTGTTTTTCGAACTGTTACAAAGTTTGGAAAACTTTAGAGTATTCAAAAAGTAATATATGTCAAAAAATCAATTAAAAACTAAAGCCCTATATGCATTATCAAAACATAATTTAATTATTTGATTTTAAAAAGTAGGGTGGATTATTTTTGAGTTGTTTTATGTATGAATGATTAATCCAAAAAATTATAAAACTATGAAATCAATTTCAAAAATTTTAATGTTCTGTCTTGCTATAAGCTTTATAGCCTGTTCAGATGACGACAGTGTAGCTGATGCTAACAACAATGACAATCCTACAGATGCGCCCAAAAGCAATTTAACGATAAAAGCGACTACGACATTTAACCCTGCATCGGGTAGAGCCCTCGCGGTAGCTAATTTAGATGTCAATCAATTTTTAATCAATATAAGAAAAATTGAATTTGAATATGCAGAGGGTTCGCAACCATCATCTGGTAGTCAAGATGATAGTAATGATGAAAATGATGATGACAGTGGTAGTGGTGATGATAACGATAGCAATGATGATAATGAAAACGTTTCTTTAACTTTTGACCAATTACCTGTTGAAATTCAAGATTATATTTTAGAAAATCATCCTAATGATCCTTTTTGTAAAGCTAAAGAAGAAGATAGTTCAAGTGATGATCCTTATAAATATGAAATTGAGTTGGCCAGTGGCTTAGAACTTTACTTTAGAGCAGACTTTAGCTTGTATGCCCAAGAACAAGATGATAGTCCTTGTAATAGTAACGATGGCGATAGTAGCAGTAGTGACGACTCTACAAGTTTTGGCGATGATGATGAATTTGAATTGGCAGGACCATTTGAAATTAATTTATTAAATGATGAGACCACAACAATCGTCAATTTAGAAATTCCTATTGGTGAATATGAAGAGGTAAAGTTTAAAATGGACAGAAGTTTAAATCCAAATTCAGTTTTATTCCAAAAGTCAATTATGATTACTGGAACCTTAGATGGTATGCCTATGACTTTCTACCATACATTTGATGAAGACTTCGAAGTTGATTACGAAGATGCAGGTCAAAATTTAATTATTGACGACACCAATAATAATGAAGTGACTTTCAATTTTGATCTTAATGCTGTTGTAAGTGCAGTTAATTTTGATGTGGCTGCTGATGGAAATGGAGATGGAACTATAGAAATTAGCCCTGTAGATACTGATGGTAACAATGCTTTAGCTAATCAAATTAAAAATGCAATTGTTCAATTTGCTGAACTTGTAGACTAAGTTAAATATACCCTCAAATTTTAAAACCAACTTGAACTTAACGAAATCAAGTTGGTTTTTTATATAACAGCTACTAAATTAGAATACTATTCTGCAAAATTATAGTGTCTTAGACCTACCAGGCCATCTGTTTCTGAATTAATTTTATCTAAATAAAACTCGTCACTTGGTATAATGACAGACTTTTTGTTTGTTTTACAATGTAAAGATTCATAAGTTTCAAAATTTATTGCTGTTCTATTTTCTAAAACTTTCTCGAGGTTCAAGTATTTAAGTTTTTCTGCAAATCCATTGACCAACCGACCTTCAAATACTTTAGCTTTTGAACCACTGCCGTAGGCAATGAAGCCTATTTTATCATTGTGTTTTAAGATTTTTTGTTTATACCATAAATCTGAAATCAAACTCATAAAAACAGAAGCTGCATACATATTTCCAATTTGAGATGACGCCTTCTGAGCAGATAAAATTTTGTCTTCCACAAAGTATTGATATTCCTCTGATTTTGATAAATTTTTTAGTGTTTCGAAGCCATAACTTTGGGGTTTTACAGAATCTAATTTAGCACCGTCTTTTTCTAATTGGTAAATTTAAATAAAAAAAGCCCTAATGAAAACATTAGGGCTTTAAACAACTTTGAGGTGTCGAGCGGATTCGAACCGCTGTACAAGGTTTTGCAGACCTCTGCCTAGCCACTCGGCCACGACACCATTTATTGGGATTGCAAAAGTAATAATATTTAGACAAATTAAAGCTTAATCTCTAAATTTTGTCATTTTAACACTAACAGATTCAACGTCGCCCATTATCGGAGGGTTGAGTTTTGCAACTTGAGTTTCAACGCTTTTAACTGACTCTAATTCTTCAATAACAGCATCGTTAATTCTTTTAACAACGTGTTCAAGGAGTTTAGAAGCTGTTGCCATTTCACGCTTAACAATTGCATTTAAATGGACATAGTCTACCGTGTCTTTTAAATTATCTGTCGTTGCTGATAGATTAAGGTCAGCCTCAACTTTCAGGTCAACCCTATAGTCACTACCTATTTTTGTTTCTTCTGAAAGACAACCATGGTAGGCATAAACTCTAATATTATTTAGAACAATTTGGTCACTCATTTTTAAAATTTAAACCAAAAAACCGCCTAGTTACAAGGCGGTTTTTATAAACGTGGTGCCTCCAGGAATCGAACCAGGGACACAAGGATTTTCAGTCCTTTGCTCTACCAACTGAGCTAAGGCACCAGTTTTGGGATTGCAAATATATATGCAATTATTGTATTGCCAAAACAATTATTCAAAAAAATCATTTATTACATTTGTGGTCTATGAACACAGTAATAGATATCGGGAATACTTTTGTTAAAGGTGCTATTTTTGAAAAAGACAATTTAGTTTGGTGCGAAAGAGCTAAACCCAAAACCTTTTTAAATCTAATTCAATCTCAGCTATCTAAATATCAGGCTACTTCTAATTTGCTTTTTTCTGCAACTGGTCATTTTAATCAAGAATGGTTAGTTTTTTTTAATTCAAATTTTAAAGTTTATGAATTTAACCACAATACACCACTACCATTTAAAAATCACTATAAAACCCCTAATACTTTAGGCCTTGATAGAATAGCCTTAGTCGCTGCAGCACAGCGATTATATTCAAACAAAAATGTTTTAATTATTGATGCTGGAACTTGCATAACTTATGATTTTAAATCTTCTGAAGATGACTATCTGGGAGGAAATATTTCTCCAGGGTTAGATATGCGTTTTAAAGCTTTGCATCGGTTTACAGCAAATTTGCCTCGACTAAAACTTGAAAAGCCATCGACATTTCCTCTTGGTAAAACAACAAAAGATGCCATACTAAACGGTGTTATTCAAGGAGTTGTTGATGAAATAGATCAAAATATTAAACGTTATAAGTCTGAGTATAAAGATTTAACAGTTATTTTAACAGGTGGAGACCAACAATATTTGTCTGCACAATTAAAAAATAGCATATTTGCCAACTCAACTTTTCAACTAGTTGGATTAAATGCTATACTCGAATATCTTTTGAATGATTAAAAAAACATTTATTTTATTTTTATTAATTACTACAAGTATTTCTGCGCAAGAAGGAACATTTTCGCCATATTCTTTTTTTGGAGTAGGCAATGACACCTTTAGAGGTACTGCTGAAAACAGATCAATGGGAGGTATAAGTATGTTTTCTGACAGTATCCACCTGAATCTGAAAAATCCTGCGTCATACTCTAAACTTAAACTCACAACTTTCAGCATTGCTGCAACAGGAAACAGCTTAGAACTTGAAGAAGGCGATAGTACCGATGATGTTAATTTTTCTACTATTGATTATATTGGTATAGGTATACCCCTCAATAAATTCGGCATAGGTTTTGGCCTAAAACCCTTATCATCTGTAGGCTACAATATTCAAAATGTTGGTGAAAATATAGCAAAATCCCTTGAAGGAAGAGGTGGTATAAACTCTGCCTATTTATCTGGAGGAATGGAAGTCATTGATAATTTAAGTCTAGGATTAACAATGAATTATAATTTCGGAGATATTGAAAACAAAAATATTATTGTTCAAAATGGAATTGAACGCTCTTCAAGAGAAATCAATAACTCTAACGTAAGAGGGTTTACTTTTGATTTTGGACTCCAGCATGAGTTTAAATTTAAAGAAAAATACACCATAAGAAGCTCTTTTTCTTTTTCACCAGAAACCTCTTTAGATATTGATAGTGATAGACAATTAGCCACAATAGTTTTTGGTAATGACGGTAGCGAAGTTGTGATTGACAGCAATGATGCTATTACTACATCTTCTGAAGTTGATTTTGGTTCAAAAATTAATGCAGGTTTTGGTATAGGGCAAGAAAGAAAGTGGTTTGCCGGGATAGAATATACTTATCAAAGCGAAAGTGATTTTTCAGCTATAAATTTTAATAACAATATAGATGTAGATTTTATTTCTGCTAGTAAAATTAAGCTCGGAGGTTTTTTTATACCGAGATTTAATGCGCCTCGAGGATATTTTAAACGTGTAGTTTACAGAGCAGGATTGCGCTATGAACAAACAGGTTTAGAATTTAAAGGTGAGTCCATAGATGAGATTGGCATATCTTTTGGAGTAGGTTTACCAGCGGGGCGATTTTTTACCAATATAAATCTTGGTGCAGAATTTTGGCAACGCGGGACAACATCAAATGATTTGATTCAAGAAAATTATTTCAGTTTTTTTGTAAGTTTGTCCTTTAATGATTTATGGTTCCAAAAACCTAAGTATAATTAAACAATATAAAAACTATGAAAACGAAATTGATTGTTTTATTTGTAATGGCTTTATTCGGGTCGAGTAATTTAATTGCTCAAGAATGTAACAAAAATTTAAGCTTGTTTAATGACAGTGCTAAAGCTGGTATTTATCAAGACGCTTTACCTAAATATGAAAAACTTATAAAAGAATGCCCTACAATAAATATTGCACTTTATCAAAGAGCTGATAAGATGTTCGAAGAAATGATTGATGCTGTAGAAGATGAAGCTAAGAAAAAAGAATTGGCAAAAAAACAAATAGAAAACTTTAAACTGAGATTACAACATTTCCCTAAAGAATCACCAAAAGGTCAAATTTTTGTAGAAATTGGTAAAGTGATGTACAGCAATAAAATAGGAAGTGTTGAAGAACAATTCAAATATTTTGACGATGCGTGGAGTCAAGACCCTGATAATTTTAAATCTCCAATGGGACTTTACATCTATTTTATTTTATTTGATAAACTTGAAGATGCTGGCAAAAAAGACATCAATCAACTTTTTGTAAAATACGATGAAGTTATTAATCAGATAGAGCGCATGGAGAATGAACAAGCTTTAGTGGCTAAACCTCTTATGGTTAAAAAAGAAAATCAAGAAACACTATCTCCAAATGAAAAAAGAAAGCTTAAAAATTCTGGAACTTATTTGAGAAACTATTCTAAAATTAAAAAAGGAATTAATAATGTACTTGGCCAAAAAGCTGATTGTGACAACTTAATTCCCATGTACACTAAAGACTTTGAAGAGAAGAAAACCAATAAAGAATGGTTGCAGATTGCAGCTTCTAAAATGAATGGAAAAGACTGTACAGATGATCCTTTGTTTTTTAAATTAGTTGAGGCTTTACACGATTTAGACCCTTCTGCCAAAACAGCTTTTTATCTTGGACGTTTAGCTAAAGCAAGTGGTGATATGAATAAAGCTCTTGACTACTATAAAAATGCAGCGGAACTTGAAAAAGAACCACTTGATAAAGCCAAAGCTTATTTTAGCATTGCTGAAGTTTATAATAAAAGAGGAGCTAATTCTTCTGCCAGAAAGTATTATAATTTAGCCTTAGATTATAAACCATCTATGGGTATTGCTTATCTGCGTATAGCAAGTATGATTGCAGGTAGTGCCAATAATTGTGGTAACACTACTTTTGATAAAAGAGCAGTTTATTGGAAAGCGGCTGAATATGCAAGACGTGCAGCAAGTGTTGATGCTAACTTAGCCAGTAATGCTGCAGAAACAGCTAACAGTTATGAGCAACGCGCACCTTCAAAATCCGATATCTTTCAAGAAGGGATGCAAGGTAAAACGGTAACCTTTTCTTGTTGGGTTGGTGGCAGTGTAAAAGTGCCGAACCTTTAAAATGAAACTTAAAAAAACAATAGTAAAAAGCATTGCAGTGATAACTTTCATTGCAATGCTTTTTGCTTGTGATAATAATCTCAATGAGGTCAATAAATTTAATTTAGAGGTTAATGATCCTCAAGGTGTCGCCAAAAATATTAACCTCTTTTATACGGATAGTGGCGCCGTAAAAGCGAATTTGAAGAGCCCAAAAATGCTAGACTATTCACAAGAAAAATATCCTTACAGAGTTTTCCCTATTGGCGTAGAAGTAGACTTCTTTAATAGTGATTCTACAAAAAACACCATTATAGCAGACTCAGCAATTGTTCACGCCAATTCTGACCTTATAGATATGAGGCATAACGTAAAAATTATCACGGCAGACAGTCTAATATTAACCACGTCTCAACTCTATTGGGACACCTCCAAACAATGGGTGTTTACAGACAGAGATTACAAAATACGCCTTGCTAATGGCACCGAAAATAATGGTTCTGGCTTTGATGCTGACCAAGAGTTTACAGTTTTTAACTCTCGCACAAACACAGGCGTTCAAATCATTGAAGATAAGGATTTATAGGCCAAAGCATTATTTTTGATAAGTATTTCCCAAGTCAGTCCTAATCCACGTTTTTTGCTTAAATTTGCTTATTCAAAACATCTATAGTGAAATTTTTTAAATACTTTCAATACGCTTATCTTGTATTTGCCATTTTGTTTGCAGCTCGAGCTTTTACAGTTTGGCAAGACTCATATAAAAGTGGACTTCTGTTTATTTTTTTAGCGCTCGTTGCTCTTTTTATGTTCTTTTTTAAAAGACATTTTAAAAATAAATACAAAGACAAGTCTTAATGCAAATTGAATGGCTCATTATCATTATTTCCCTATTGCTATCTGCTTTTTTTTCAGGTATGGAAATCGCTTATGTATCTTCTAACAAGCTGCATATTGAAATTGAAAAAAAACAAAACAGCTTTATAGCCAAAGCCCTCAAACAACTTACCGAAAAACCCTCTAAATTCATCGCCACAATGCTACTTGGCAATAACATAGCGCTTGTAGTATATGGTTTGTTTATGGGTGATGTTTTAACAGATTGGTTAGTCAATTTTAATACAAGCAACCCCATTCTTTTTTACTTTACCCACGAGGCAAAATTGTTTACTCAAACGCTTATCTCTACAGCACTTATTTTAGTCACAGCTGAATTTCTACCTAAGGTTTTTTTTCAAATATATGCCAATCAAATTATTAGAATTTTAGCTTTACCAGCCATTATTTTTTACTACATTTTCTGGTTGATTACAGATTTTATTATTGCGCTTACCGATTTTATACTCAAAAAAGTATTCAAAGTCAAGGGCGACACAGTTCAGCTTAATTTTACAAAAGTAGAACTTGGCCATTACATCAGTGAACAAATGGAATCCACAGAAGTAGATGAAGATATTGATTCAGAAATTCAAATCTTTCAAAATGCTCTCGAGTTCTCGAATGTCAAAGCTCGAGAAGTGATGATTCCTAGAAATGAAATTGTAGCCGTTGAAATTGATGAAAACCCCAATAAACTTATTGATTTATTCACAAAAACAGGTCTTTCAAAGATTTTGGTTTACAAAGAAACTAACGATGACATTATTGGATATGTACATTCCTTTGAAATGTTTAAACATCCCGAACACATTTCTGATATTTTACGATCTGTAATCTTTGTTCCTGAAACCGTTCGCGTCAAAGAAATACTAAACAATCTGATTAAAAAACAAAAAAGCATTGCCGTTGTTATAGACGAATACGGTGGCACAAGTGGAATGATGACAGTAGAAGATATTGTAGAAGAACTTTTTGGTGAAATAGAAGACGAACACGATCCCGTTGTGCTTATTGAAGAAGAAATTAAAGAAAACACTTACAAATTTTCAGCCCGACACGAAGTTGATTATCTCAATGAAAAATATAAAATTAGCATACCAAAAAGCGAATCCTACGAAACTTTAGGCGGATACATTATGAATCATGCCGAAGAAATTCCTGAAGCTAACACTAGTTTTGTTATTGATAATTTTAAAATAAAGATTCTTGAAGCCTCTTCCAAAAAAATAGAACTCATACAACTTTCTGTTAATGAACAAGAAGACAAATAAAATAAAAGAGACCTGCAGATAAATAATAAGCCGATATATTCCTTATTTTCAACAAAAACCTTATTTTCGCAGACTATATTTTCTAAAAATAGATAAATGGCAATATTAAATTCAATACGTAAAAAAACAGCAGTTCTTATTCTTATTATAGCAATGGCGCTTTTTGCTTTTGTGCTTTCTGATTTATTAAACACCACAGGAGCTTCTACTCAAAAAACAGTTGATGCTATAGGTGTTGTAGGTGATAAAAAAATAGACAGAACTGAGTTTGCTCAAAACGTTGAAAATTATATCCAACAAACTCAAGGCCGTTCAACAACGATGCAAGCCGTAAAACAAGTTTGGGATGCAAAAGTTCAAGAATTAGTCTTAGAGGAAGAATTTGAAGAACTTGGTATTGAAGTTGGACGTGACCAAATTATTGCTAAACTTTCCGAAACTTTAGCGGGTAATCCTAATTTTTCTGATAGCGAAGGCTTTTTTGACGAAGCCGTAATGACTGAGTATTTGGCAAATTTAAAAGAAACACAACCTCAACAATTTCAACAATGGCAAAACTATGAAAACAGTGTTGCTAATCAAGTGAGAAGAGAAATCTACTTTAACCTTATTAAAGCTGGTGTTGGCGCCACTCTTCTTGAAGCCAAAGAAAATTATAAGTTACAGTCAGATAATGTAAGTTTCCAAGTGGTTCGTATTCCGTTTGATAAAGCAGAAGGTGTTGAAGTCTCAACCTCGGAGATAGAAACTTATATCAAAAACAATCCAAAACAGTTTCAACAAGACGCTCAAAGAGATATTCAATATGTTTTATTTGAAGACAAACCTGCACAAAAAGACATTGATGAAGCCAAAGCTAATATTGAAAATCTTATAAAAGAATTTAAAACAACAGAAGATGAAACTGCATTTATCAATATTAATTCAGACCAACCTTATAATGCTAGCTTCAAATTTGAAAACCAATTACCGTCTGACATAAAAGAAAATCTTTTAGCTTTAGATATTGGTGAGGTTTACGGACCTTATAAAGCTACTGAAGCTTGGAAGGCAACTAAACTAGTTGAGACCCAAAAAATGCCAGACTCAGCCAAAGCAAGTCATATTTTAATTTCGACCCAAGACCCAAACATTCAACGCACAGCTGAAGAAGCTAAAAACCTAGCCGATAGCTTATTGAGTGTAATAAAGTCAAACCCAGCTAAAATGGATGAGCTTGCCAAAGAATTTTCTGCTGATACAGGTAGTGCTGAAAAAGGAGGTGATTTAGGTTGGAATGGTTACGGTAGATTTGTTCCTGCATTTAATGAAGCTGTTTTCAATAATGAACCAGGCTTTAAAACTGTTATAGAAACACGATTTGGTTACCACGTCATCCACGTCAAAGAGCTTTCAGAAGAAAGTACAATGTATAAATTTGTTGATTTAGTAACCGATATCAAGCCTTCAGAAAACACTCTAAATGAAGTGTATAGAAATGCTGGTAACTTTTTATTAGATGCTGAGAGCGGTGAATTTACCGAAGTGGCTAAAGAAAACAATTATGAGGTTAAGCCAGTTATTGGCGTAAAAGCCTTAGATGAACAAATTCCAGGTCTTGGTCCACAAAGACAAATCATAAATTGGGCATTTAATGAAGAAAGTTCAGCAGGTGATATCAAGCAGTTTGATATTGACAAAGGTTATGCTGTGGTTCAACTTAATAAAATTAAAAAAGAAGGCTTACAATCAGCTCAGCAGGCCTCAGCTAAAGTGACCCCAATTTTAGAAAAACAGAAAAAAGCAGAAACTATTATTTCTCAAATTAACTCAAAAGATTTAAACGAGATTGCTAGTCAATTCAGCGTTCAAGTTCAAAACGCAAGTGCTGTTAATATGGAAAACCCCTTAATTCCTGGCGCTGGTAATGAGCCTAAAGTTGTAGGTGCTGCTTTTGCTCTTAACAAAGACGAAACTAGCCAACCTATTGAAGGTCAAAAGGGGGTTTATGTTATTAAACTAACCCAAAAAACTGAAGCGCCTGCTCTAGCTTCCTATAAAAACGAAGCACTTAAAGAAACCCAAAAGCGTATGCAAAAACTTCAAAATCCTAAAAACGATGTTGTTGAAGCCCTAAAAGAAGCTAAAGACATTGAAGATAACAGGTCAAAAGTTTATTAATTTTTATCAATCAAAACTTGAAAAAGCTGTCCAAAATGGGCGGCTTTTTTAATGAAGTATCAGTTGAGCTAAAACTTCCATTATGCATTTTGAAATAAAGCTTTAAAAATAAAATTTAATTTTATCATCAACTTAAGGTTTTGATGGTTTTCATTACAACACTGTCGATGCTTGTTATTGATGCAAGATAAACCGCGTTAGTATACAATTCAGCGGCCTTCGCTGTAGTTTCGCCTATACAAATTGCCATAGGTTTGTTGTCGTGAATCGTATAATAACTTTTTACCCCAAGCGGGCTAAAACACAAGACCGCATCAAAACTATTTGTAAAAGTTTTATAATTACAGACAGAATCATAAAGGTGGTATTCTTTTAGAAACACTTGATGTTTTGAAAGAGCAAAAGGTAAATCGTCTCGTCGTTTTGCAGAGCAAAAAAAATCAAAATGTTCATTGGGGTAATGCTCGGTGATTTGTTCTGCTAAGTCTTTTGCATAATCTGCTTTAAGCTGAACATTACAACCAAAACTTTCAAGATATTTTGCAGTTTTATGACCTACGCAAAATACATTTTCAAATGTTAAGTTTTTTGTCATTGCAAGCTTTACAGCATTCTGACTAGTAAAAATACCGTTTTTAAAATGCACTGGTAAATCTGGATTTAAAGCTTTAATTTGAACGGCATTGTATTCTACCAACCCAATATCTGCAGCAAATAAATGTCGTTTTTGAGTAGGATTTAAAATTTTAGTAGACAATACGAGTGGCATACAGTTATAAAATTTCTCTTAGTTCTTTCATCAATTGGTCGCCTCCTTGGCTTAATATATCTCGGGCACAACTTTTTCCAAAGTCTTTGTAGTCGGTAATTTTACATTTCTTTTTAATATAAAATCGCTGTTTGCCATCTAGACTCAAAAGCACACCTTCAAAATGAACCTCATCATTTTTCACTTGAGCTAAAGCCCCAATAGGCGCAGTACATCCACCTTCCAAAGTTCTCAAAAAGGAGCGTTCAATACTAACGCAAATGTTTGTTTCTTGATGATTAAGTAGCTTACTAGCGTTTAAAACCTCCAGTTTATCTTCTTTACAAACCACAAGCATCGTGCCTTGAGCCGGTGCAGGAATCATCCAATCTAATATTTCGTTTTTTTCTGGAGTAAGTTGAATCCGCTCTAAACCTGCAGCTGCAAAAATAGCCGCATTCCAGTCATTGTCTTCTAACTTCTGAAGTCTCGTGTTGACGTTTCCTCTCAGGTTACTCACCTCGTGATTGGGGTAGCGATGAAGCCATTGGGCTTTTCGTCTTAGGCTCCCAGTAGCAATGTGGCCTTTTTCTTTTAAAAAATCCAACCCTTTATGAATCAAAATATCATACGGATTGGCGCGTTTCAAAACAGCAGCTTGAACTATAGTTTTAGGCAATTGAGTCGGGACATCTTTCATAGAATGAACAGCCAAATCGATTTCCCCTTTGATAAGTGCAATATCTAGGCTTTTGGTAAAAATACCTGTGATGCCCATTTCGTAAAGCGGAACTTCCAAATTTAAATCGCCACTTGATTTAACGGGATGCAAAACACTGTCCACACCATTTTCTTTCAATTGTTTTTGAACCGTTTTAGCTTGCCACAAAGCCAATTCACTATCTCGGGTTCCAATGATAAATGGTTTCATTAAATGCTTTTAAAAATATATTCAAAAATAGAAATTTTAGTGCTTAGATTCTATTTATAGCTAATGATATTATTTTTCAGCCACGCTTTATTACTCTTAAAACGCTTTAATAATTGAGATACTTTAAGTTGTCGTAAGAGATAAAATTCTTAACAACTAAAATATTTAAAAGTGTAATAGTAAAAAACTATCAGCTAATTCCTATTTTTACATTTTTAATTAAATTCTTTTATATGTCTCAACCTTCAAAGATATGGCTATCCTCACCACATATGGGAGGCAATGAACGAGACTTTATAAATGAAGCTTTTGACAATAATTGGATAGCTCCATTAGGGCCTAATGTCAATGGGTTTGAAAACGACCTCAAAACCTACTTAAACACAAGCAAACAAGTTACAGCATTAAGTAGCGGAACAGCAGCTATTCACTTAGCTTTAGTTCAATTGGGCGTTACGAGTGGCGACGAAGTCATTTGTCAAAGTTTTACTTTTTGTGGGTCAATCAACCCTATTATGTATCAAGGTGCAACACCAATTTTAGTGGATAGCGAACCTACAACTTGGAATATCTGTCCTCAAGCACTTGAGGAAGCTATTAAAGACAGAATAAAAAAAGGAAAAAAACCTAAGGCCATTATTGCAGTTCATTTGTACGGTATGCCATATCAAATTGAAGAAGTAAGTAGCGTTGCAAAACAATTTGGTATTCCGGTTATTGAAGATGCCGCAGAAGCTTTAGGCTCGACTTATAAAAATCAAAACTGTGGTACGTTTGGTGAGTTTGCTGCTTTATCATTTAATGGAAATAAAATTATCACGACCAGTGGTGGTGGTGCTTTGGTTTGTCATAATCAATCAACAAAAGATAAAACTGTATTTTATGCCACTCAAGCACGTGACGACGCCGCACACTATGAACACACTGAAATAGGTTACAATTATAGAATGAGCAATATTGTAGCTGGTATCGGTCGAGGTCAAATGCAAGTTTTAGATGAACACGTGGCCTTGAGGCGCGATATGAATAAATTCTATAAAGAAATTTTTAAAAAAATAGATATTATAAACCTTTTAGAGGAGCAAAACGATGAGGTGTTTTCTAATCACTGGTTATCTGCAATTACAATAAGTAAAAAAGCCAATTTTAATCGAGAAGATTTACGTCTATTTCTATTAGAAGACAATATAGAAAGTAGGCCGCTATGGAAACCGATGCATTTGCAACCCATATTTAAAGATAATCCATACTATGGTAAACAAGTAGCAGAAGACTTATTTAATCGCGGTTTGTGTTTACCATCCGGTTCAAATTTGACAGAAAAAGAAAAATTAAGAATTGAAAACAAACTCATATCTTTTTTAAAGAAATATGGACATATTTAGTACAATAAAACACAGACGCTCTGTTTATCCTCATCAATTTAAAAATGAAGTTATACCCGATAAGGATATTAAAAAGCTTTTAGAATTAGCCAATTGGGCGCCAACACATCGTAAAACTGAGCCTTGGCGTTTTAAAGTTTTTAGTGGTGATTTTAAAGCCAAAGCAGGTCAGTTTTTCAATGAAACTTATCTCAAGACAACAGATCAACCTAAGCATTTTAAAGCTAAAAAAATTGTTGAAAAATTTCAGCAATCCAGCCACGTCATAGCAGTTTGTATGCAGCGAGACCCTAAAGAAAACCTTCCAGAATGGGAAGAAGTTGCTGCAGTTTCTATGGCAGTGCAAAATATGTGGTTAGCGGCTTCTAGCTTAAATATAGGAATGTATTGGAGTACGCCTGCATATAAAAATCATCTTAACCAACTTATTTCACTTAAAGCAGGAGAAAAGTGCCTTGGGTTTTTGTATCTTGGTAAGTTTGAAGAAAAACTGCCATTGCTTGACAGACAGTCAAGTATTAATGATAAAACAGAATGGTTAAAGTAAGCTTAGGAATTTAATAAAGCTGTTTTAACCTACAATATTATATCCGCCATCCACATGTCTTATTTCACCAGTAATCCGAGATTCGGGTCTTAGTAAGTGGGCGACTTCGTAAGCTAAATCTTGGGGTTGAGCATTACCAAGTGGGCTTTTTTGTCCTGCAAATTCTACATCAGAGGTGTTGAGTGTTGCTGTGCCTGCTTTACTGCCAAGGTAAGGAGAAAATCGAACACAATTCACGCGAGTACCATTTTGACGACCAAGCTCGTCAGCTAACTCAATGGTTATGCGCTCTAAAGCTGCTTTAGCAATACTGATATTTCTATAAGGATGGAAGGTAACTTTTTGAGCAGCTATATAGCTCAATGAACAAATTGATGAACCAGAGTTTAATAAGTCGTGTGCTTTTAATTTTGCCGTAAGGCTAACAAGTGAAAAAGCTGAAACTTGCATGGTATCACAAAACTCATCAAAATTGACTTCTAATAAAGGTTTTACTTTTTTGTTTCTAATGGTTTTGTCCATGGCAATAGCATGAAGCAAGCCGTCTACAGTTTGATTCTTGTCTCTAAGTTTTTGACAAAAATCATCAATGCTTTCTGGTAGAGTAACGTCAAGAATGTGGGTTTCTACGTCTTTACCTAATTCAGTTTCAACACTTTCTTTAAAATGCTGATAACTTTGGTTTAAAAATTCTTTGGCACGCTCTGATAAATTGTTGTGAAAAGCACTGACACCGAGACCGGTACAAATCACTTTACCATTGTTTTTAATGATTTCTTTCGCCACATACATCGCTAAAGAATGTTTGTCCGCTATTCCAGTTATAATATAAGTTTTTCCTTTAAACATATTTATTTACTATTATGAATTTATTTCAACTTATTAAGTTTAACGAAAGTGGTGTTACCATTTGTAGAGTGCAGTTCCCCAAGTCCAACCTGCACCAACAGCAGCAAAAATTAAATAATCACCATTATTAAATTTTCCTGCTTTGTGTGTTTCATCTAAAACAAGAGGAATTGTAGCTCCAGAAGTATTAGCGTATTTATCCATATTAGTCGTAACGCGGTCAAAAGGTAAACCTATCGATTTGGCGATACTTTTTAAAATTCCAATACTAGGTTGATGTGGTATCATATAACTTATTTGACCAATACTTATACGGTTGCGCTGAAGGATTTTTTCAATGGATTTAGGAACGACTTTGGTTGCAGTGTCAAAAACTTCACGGCCGTTCATTTGAAAGTAATGCTGTTTGTTTTTGAGGCTATCAGAAGATGCAGGTTGTTCTGACCCACCACCAGGAATAGTAAAATGTTCTTTGCCACGACCATCAGAATGCATATCAAAATCGATGAAACCTTTATCTTCATCCGTTTGACTCAAGACTAAAGCGCCAGCACCATCACCAAAAAACACTGAATCTCGCCGTTCCCAATCTGTGATGGTAGAAAAAGTATCAGCACCAATAACTAAAACATTATTATAGCGTCCAGTTTTGATAAACTCATGAGCTACTGCAATGGTAAATAAAGCACCTGAACAGACCGCAGCAACATCAAAAGCTACAGCTTGATAAGCCTTTATTTTGTCTTGAACAAAACACGCACAAGATGGTGCCTGCCTATCTGGTGTGGTGGTTGCCACAACAATCATATCGATATCTTTTACTTCTAAGCCCGCATTTTCAATGGCTTTTAATCCAGCTTTCGCAGCAAGATCAGATGTGGTTTCATTTTCAACTACTCGTCTTTCTTTAATACCCAGATTTTTGTAAATCCACTCGTCGTTTGATCCGACTTTTTCAAAAAATGAATTTGGAACAACTTTTTCTGGTGTGTATGACCCTGTTCCGCTGATGTAGACGTTTATACCCATTAGAAACTATTTAATAGTTTAACCAACAAATCTATAAAAAATTTACGTTGTGAAGTTATAATTGATATTATTTATGCTTTGAGTTTATAAAATTATCAAAAAGAAAATAATGTAAGCGTTTACATTAAATTTTTAAGAATTGTATTAAAAATTTTTACATATATTCACAATCGTATTGCTAAACTTAATAAAATTATTTCTTAAAAACTATCAATATGAACGATTTATCTATCATCGACATTAGTGTAATTGTAATCTATTTGGTTGGTATTATTATTTATGGTATCAGCAAATCAAAACGTAGCGGTTCGGAAGATTATTTTTTAGGAGGTCGAACGATGACTTGGCCTATTGTAGGTATTGCTTTATTTTCTGCTAACATATCCAGTTCAACTTTGGTGGGTTTAGCTTCTGACGCCTATCAAACTAATGTTCACGTATATAACTACGAGTGGATGGCTGTTATAGTATTGATTTTCTTCTCAATATTTTTTCTACCGTTTTATTTGAGATCAAAAGTTTATACCATGCCAGAATTTTTAGAACGACGATACGATAGACGTTCACGGTATTATTTTTCTATGATTACTGTGGTTGGTAATATTTTAGTTGATACCGCTGCTGGACTTTATGTGGGTAAAATTGTGTTATCACTTTTATTCCCAGAAATTAGTTCTACCGTAATTCTTGTGATTTTAGCCGTTGCTGCAGCAGCTTACACTATTCCTGGCGGTTTAAATTCAGTGATACAAACAGAAGTGATTCAAGCTGTTTTATTAATTATTGGTTCATGTTTGATAACTTATTTTGCTTTTGATCAACTCGGTGGCGGCTGGGATGCTATGATGGCCGGCGTAGACGGTTTATTACAATCTGGCGATATAGATTTTTCAGAACGAATAAAAGAAGGCAAACACATACCGGCAAATTCTGATGAAGTTTTTAGTTTAGTCCGGCCTTCAAATGACGAATTTATGCCTTGGTGGGGCTTACTAACTGGTGTGCCTTTGCTTGGATTTTATTTTTGGGCCAATAACCAATTTATGGTGCAACGTGTTTTAGGTGCAAAAGACCTGAATCATGGACGATGGGGCGCTTTATTTGCTGGACTTTTGAAGTTACCTGTAATCTTAATTATGGTTGTTCCTGGTGTTTTAGCTTTACTTCTGTTTCACAATCTTGACATTTCAGAATTGAATTACGTACTAACTGACGGAAGCGTTTGTGATGATTTAGCTAACTGTCCAAATTTAACTTATCCTGTGTTGTTGTTTAAATTATTACCCACCGGTGTTTTAGGCTTAGTGGTAGCAGGCTTAATGGCCGCAATGATGTCATCAGTTTCAGCTACTTTTAATTCGGCATCAACTTTAGTAACGATGGATTTTATCAGAAACATCAAACCTGATTTTACCAGTAAGCAATTAGTGACAGCAGGTCAAATAACTACGGTTATTTTAGTGGTTTTAGCTATTGCTTGGGTGCCATTTATCGAACGTGTGAGTGATTCATTGTGGACTTATTTACAATTGGTGATTGCCTATACCAGCCCACCAGCTGTAGCCACCTTTATCCTTGGTTTATTTTGGAAACGTGCCAATGCTAATGGGTCTATTGTGAGTTTAGTTGCTGGATTTTTCTTAGCATTATTTGCTATTTTCTCTCAAGTTTTTGATTGGGTGCCTTTTATTAATGAATTGCATTTCTTGGCAATTGCCACGTGGTTATTTATTATTTCTGTGGTTATTCATACTGTGGTTAGCTTGGCTACTTCTGCTCCACCTCAACAGCAAGTCGATGAGTATACTTATAAACGTTCGATCTATAAAACCGAAACAGAAGAACTTAAAGGCGTAAAATGGTATCACAATTTTAGAATTTTAGCGGTGATATTACTAGTTGTTACAGCTATAGTTGTCATTAGTTTTTGGTAAAAATAAAATACTATGCAAATTAGAGTTCAGTTATTTATAGTTGTATTGTTAATAATGTCTTGTCAAGGCACAAAAACACCAGATGTTTTAAAAGTAGATGTAGAAAAAACTTTATCCGCTTTAGAACAAGATGAGGACACCGATAAGGACAAAAAAATCACAAAAGAAGATACCGCAGACAAATCTTTTGTGGTTAAAACAACAGATGGTCAAGAGGTTGTAATTGAAAGCACTTATTATTTATCAAACCTTCTTCAAGAATTGGCCATGGCTAAAAATGACGGTCAAAATATTGCAGAAATTCCACTAAGTCAAATTCAAGAAAAACCAGCTGAACGCTTATCGCGTTTGATTAAAACGAAATATTGGGACAATTTGACTAGACGTGTGGATCAATCTGGGCTTGAACGCATATTGACCGATACTAAAGCTTCAGACAGTTTGATGCGCAGACTTTATGTGCCTGCTACAGATTCTATAGGAATTTCCTATTTCAAAAACCTTGAGAGTGAATTTGAGCGTTTTGAAGTTGTTGTATTACCAAAAGATATTACGCCTGAATATGTTAAATCTATCAACGACCAACCTGGAATTTTAAGTCTTAAAATAGAAGATGGTAAAGGCAAACCTTTTGTCGTGCCTGGCGGACGTTTTAATGAAATGTATGGTTGGGATTCTTACTTTGAAGGTGTTGGACTCAACATTGATGGCCGACAAGATTTATCAAAAGCAATGGTTGAAAACTTTGCCTATCAAATAGAACACTATGGCAAAATTTTAAATGCTAATCGGAGCTATTACCTCACAAGAAGTCAACCACCGTTTATGACATCTTTTATTAGAGAAACTTATGAAAGTACAGACAAAAAAGACAGTTTATGGTTAAAAGCTATGACCCGAGCAGCGATACAAGAATATTTTGAAGTTTGGATGCAAGAAGGCGAAAAACTAACTCCAAATGGACTTAATCGCTATTATGCAGAAGGCATTGGGATTCCGCCAGAAACCGAACCAGGACATTTTGACGAGCAGCTTGAAATTTATGCTGAAAAACTAAATATGCCTCTTAACGAATTTGCCGAAGCCTATCAGAGTGGTAATTTACCAAGCCTAAGCAATGCTAAAAGTGATTTAGAACTCCCCAGCTTAGACGATTATTTTTTGCACGATCGAAGCTTAAGAGAAAGCGGTCACGATACCACCTGGAGACTTGATGGCGTTTGTGCCAATTTAAATACCGTGGCTTTGAATAGCTTACTTTTTAAATACGAAACTGATTTTGCCTATCTCATTAAAACTTATTTTAATAATTCGTTGTCTTACGACAATCAAATTTACGATGCGAAGTATTGGCTTGACAAAGCTAAATCAAGAAAAGAATTGGTCAATCAATTGCTTTGGAATGAAAAAGATAAAGTGTTTTACGATTACAATTTTGAAACCCAAGAACCATTGGTTTATGAATCTGCAACTAACTATTATCCTCTATGGGCCAAATTAGCTTCAAAAGAACAAGCTAAACATCTTAAAAACAGTTTGCTGAAAACCTTAAAAGCGAGAGGTGGTATTTTAGCCTCATCTAAAGCTTCTGTTGAAAAATTTGCTACCAGTGATGTTGCACGTCAATGGGATTACCCTAACGGTTGGGCGCCTCACCAAATGATGCTGTGGAAAGGCCTGATGAATTATGACTATAATGAGGATGCTCAAGAATTAATTTACCGTTGGCTATGGATGATTACTAAAAACGCTGCTGATTATAATGGCACCATTCCTGAAAAATATGATGTTGTAAATAGAACCCATAAAGTTTACGCCGAATACGGTAATGTGGGGACAGAGTTTGATTACATCACACCCTCAGGTTTTGGTTGGATGAATGCTTCTTATCAATATGGTTTACATTTATTGAGTGATGATTTGAGAAAAAAGCTCAATGAATTGGTTGAGCCAGAGGTGTTGTTTGAAAATAGTCCTGATTGAAACGACATTTTTATGAACTGTGACTTAGTTGATGTTTCTCTCGTCCTAAAAGGGGTTGACACTTTATAAGTTTTTAAATATAATTAAAGACCGTTGCATAATTAGTAACAGCTCTTAGTCCCTATTTTTTTTCTGTTTTTTGATTATTTAGACCTAAGATTTTAATTTCTTACCTCTTTTTTGTCGATAATTTGCTAATATTAACTCTCATTTGCTTTTAAATTTCATTATTGGACACAATTATCCCTGGACTTCGATATAAATTGTAAGAAATGGCCTCCATCAGATTTTGAGTATGCATTTTTGATATACCTCTATATCTTGCTACACCACCAAAGAACCATCTTTTAATACCCCCAAAAGTACGCTCTACCTTAAATCTTGTCTTGCCTACTAATTTGTTGAATTTCTTCTCCCAGTGGGTTAATGGTTTATTTTTCTTTGCTTTTTTTAGGATATGATTTTTAAGTTTCCTTTGTTTTAACAACTCTTCATTTTTCTTTGACTGATAACCTTTATCGGCTTTTAAAGGGATATTCTCTGGTAAGTCAGCCGCATTGAGTACTTCTTCCAAATTGCTTATTTCATTAGTGCTAGCTTTAGTGGTAACCACACTCAGCACTAGACCTTCTTCGTCGGTTACATAATGCTTTTTATAACCGTATCTAAATTTACCTCCCTTTTTCAACCATGAAGCTTCTTGGTCTACACTATCTGGATAATCTTTTTCAACTTTCACCTCATTTTCATCTTCTCTGTCTTTGGTTACATCAAAGTTAGTTTTTCCTTTGGGCTTCAAAGGTGTGTCTACTACACTAGTATCTACCAGAACTCCTTTTTTAATAATGATTTGATGAGCTTCTAACTGGGCATTTATCTCTTTAAACAAAGGCTCAAACGCCTCAGCTTTAGTCAATGCTGTTCTAAACCTGCTAAGGGTACTATGGTCTGGTGCAACTTGATCTATAGTTAGTACACAAAAATAACTGAAGGAAATACTGTCGTTCACTCTATCTTCTACCTCATAATCACTCAATCCATACCAAGTTTGAAGCAAACACATTTTAAACAAAAGAAGACCATCATAACTGGGACAGCCAACAGCGCTTTTTCCTTTTTTATAATGTTTATCAATGACTTTACTGATTTTATCCCAGTCTAAAAGAGAATCAATTTGAGTAAAAAATGTCTTTTTTATTTTTCTTGTGCGTAAATCACAAATACTATCGGCAAGTGTAGGGTTTTTATGTGCTTTCATACTGTAAAAATAAGACTTAAAACACTGATAAACAAATATTTATGTATGTAAATTAAGTATCTTTGTCAACTTTTTACCTTGCAAAAGTCTTGATTTTTTCTTAAAAAACAATTCCTTTTATAAAATCATAATTTTATTAATAGAGTTTATTTTATAGTCCTGACTGGAGCGTTATCTTATTTTTATGACCTCTGGCAGGTGAGTTTCTAATACCAAGACTAAGATTCGTTTTCTAAATCTTCCAGCTCAGGATAAAGGAAGTTGTTATAAGGAAAGCGCGTCACGTGGATAGAGCGCACTTTTTTGTACACTTTTTTTCTAAAGGGTTTAATGTTTTGTTTTTTGATGGCTGAAATGAAAATGGCATCGTCGCCAACTTTGTTCATCCAAGTGTTTTTCCAGTCTTTGAGACTGAAATGCTTTTCGGTTTTTTCGGTAACGAGGTCGTCTTCATCGAGGTTTTCGGCTTGGTATTGGTCTATTTTGTTAAAGACCATAAGGCAAGGTTTGTCTTGGGCGTCAATTTCACTCAGGGTTTGGTTAACCGATTCAATGTGGTCTTGAAATTGTGGATGCGATATATCAACCACGTGTAGCAATAAATCGGCCTCACGAACTTCGTCAAGGGTTGATTTGAAGGATTCTACAAGTTGAGTTGGGAGCTTGCGAATAAATCCTACGGTGTCTGACAATAAAAACGGCAAGTTGCGAATAACCACTTTCCTGACTGTGGTGTCGAGCGTGGCAAAGAGTTTGTTTTCGGCAAAAATATCGCTTTTGCTTATGATATTCATCAAGGTAGATTTGCCTACATTGGTATAACCGACCAACGCCACTCGGACTAGACTACCACGATTACCTCGCTGAACGGCCATTTGCTTATCTATGGTTTTAAGTTTTTTCTTGAGTAGAGATATTTTATCTCTCACAATACGGCGGTCAGTTTCAATTTCGGTTTCTCCTGGTCCGCGCATACCTATACCACCACGCTGGCGCTCAAGGTGTGTCCACAAGCCTGCTAATCGCGGTAATAAATATTGATATTGGGCGAGCTCAACTTGGGTGCGGGCGTAACTGGTTTGTGCACGCTGAGCAAAAATATCAAGGATGAGATAAGTACGGTCAACGACTTTGCATTTGAGTATTTTCTCAATGTTTTTCTGTTGAGCTGGCGAAAGTTCGTCGTCAAAAATGGCGGTGCCAACGTCATTGGCTTTTACAAATTCTCGTACCTCTTCCATTTTCCCGGAGCCAATAAAAGTTTTAGGGTTAGGTTTGTCAAGCTTTTGCTGAAAGCGTTTTAAGACTTCGCCTCCTGCCGTGTAAGTTAAAAACTCAAGTTCGTCAAGGTATTCATCAGATTTATCTTCATCTTGGTATTGATTGATAATACCAATGAGGACTGCTGTTTCGTATTCGGTTTTATTAGGTTCAAGCATAGATTATAATCTGTTGCAAAGGTAAGAAATTTAATAGATTGTAAAATCGTAGGTCAGAAAGCAGCAAGTTCTAAACTAAAGGGGAAATATTACTTTTCCATATCCGAAAGTTGGATGTTAAGAGCTTTGACACTAATTTGAATTTCGATGATAGACAACACAAGTGAAATCATTAATAGCACTAGTGAAATACCAAAAATAAGGCTACCGTAAAATTGTAATTCTTCGTAAATTAAAAACATACTTAAAACACACAAAAATAATGATAGAATGCCAAAAACTTGCATGTTTCTGATGAGATTGACGCGTTTTCTAAGATTAGAAATTTGAGCTTTAATGCTTTGACTAGGGTTTTCTTTGTAAACTTTATAAAGGTTTCTGATGAGCCCTGCAATGGTCAAAAATCGATTAGTGTAAGCTAATAACAAGAGCGAAATAGCAGGAAACAGTAAAGCAGGTGTGGTTAGAGAAACATTCATGGGTAAAATATTTTTAACAAAGTTAAGTCTTAAAATTGTAGTCTGAGTCAATAGAATAATTTTAATGCAACTCTTAACGATTTGATAATAAGTTTTTGTAAGTTATCAACATTCAATATTTCATTTTTGCAAATTATTTTCGTTTAATTGGCTATGGAAACGTTTTATACCGTTATTATCATTTTGCTTTTTGTTTTAGCAATCGCTGATCTCGTTGTTGGCGTAAGTAATGATGCTGTAAATTTTTTAAATTCTGCTATTGGGTCTAAAGCCATACCAATGCGAACCATTTTGGCAGTTGCTGGTATTGGCGTTTTAGTGGGCGCTGTATTTTCTAGCGGATTAATGGAAGTCGCAAGAAAGGGGATTTTTATGCCTGAGCTATTCTTTTTTGATGAAATTATCATCATATTTTTAGCGGTATTAATCACTGATATTTTATTGCTTGATGTGTTTAATTCTCTTGGAATTCCAACTTCAACAACCGTTTCTGTGATTTTTGAACTACTTGGCGCTTCAGTATGTATTGCGGTTATAAAAATGTATAACGATCCAACAAATCAAATTGCGTTAAGTCAATATATTAATGTTGAAAAAGCAACATACATCAGTCTAGGTATTCTGTTATCTGTAGGCATTGCTTTTGTGGTTGGAGCTATTGTTCAGTTTGTGAGTCGATTGATTTTTACTTTTGATTATTTTAAACAACCAATGTGGCTTAAAACCTTGTTTGGTGGTGTTTCTCTCTCTGCTATTACTTATTTTATTTTGATCAAAGGAATCAACAGCATTCAATTTATAGATGACAATTTTATTGATTTTGTAAAAACAAATGTTGCGTTAATTATAATTATAAGCCTGTTATCTTGGACTGTAATTTCTTGGTTGGTTCAAACTTTAGGTTTCAATTTATTTAAATTCATTATTGTACTAGGAACATTTGCCTTGGCATTGGCATTCGCAGGTAATGATTTAGTTAATTTTATTGGAGTGAGCATAGCCGCTTGGCAATCCTTTGAATTGTGGTTAGTTGCATTTCAAACTCAAGGAATTTTACCCTCAGAATTTAGTTTGTCTGCCTTGTCAGGGGAAGTTGAAACGCCAGAATATATGTTGATTATTGCTGGATTTATAATGGTCTTGACCTTATGGTTTTCGAGTAAGGCTCAGTATGTTGTTCAAACAGGCGTAAATTTAAGTCGACAAGGTGAAGGTGATGAAAGATTTAAAGCCAATCTCTTATCTAGAAAAATCGTAAGAATATCTTATCATGTAGGATTAGGAATTAAAACAGTATTGCCTCATGCCGTTCAGTCTTTTGCAAATTCTCGTTTTAGCAGAGGAAGCGAAAAGGCCATAAAACACGGGATTACTAAACCCGCTTTTGATTTGCTTAGAGCTTCAATTAACCTAGTATTGGCAAGTATTTTAATTTCTATTGCTACCAATTTTACTTTACCATTATCCACAACCTACATTACATTTATGGTGGCAATGGGAACTTCCTTTGGCGATAAAGCTTGGGGTAGAGAAAGTGCAGTTTATAGAGTTGCAGGTGTGCTAAATGTCATTGGATCTTGGATTTTAACCGCTTTCATTGCCTTTGCAGTTGCTGCTATTGTTGCTTTACTCATTTATTTTGGAGAAGTTTATGCTATAGTTGCGCTTGTGTCTTTTGTTGTATTTTCTTTAATAAGAAGTGGAATAAAACATACTAAAAAAGTTAAATCTCAAAAACAGCAAAAACGCTTTAACAGAAGTGATATTATTACCATAAATGATATTACAGCAGAATCTTCTCATAATATTGTATCTGTCATTCAAGGAATAGATAGAAAATATACAGATTTGGTTAATAATTTAGGCTATCACGATTTATCAAAATTAAAGAAAACACTAAAAGAACTTCCTGAACTTGAAAATGAAATAGATGACTTAAAAGACAACATTTTTTACTACATCAGATCATTAGAGGATGATACAGTTGAAGCCAGTAAATTTTACATCTTGACCTTAGACTATCTTCAAGATATGGTACAGTCAATGGCTTATATGGTAAGGACAAGTCATAAATATGTAAATAACAACCATAGAAATCTAAAGTTTAATCAAATCAGAGAGCTTAAAAGTATAAGTCGAGATTTGTCTGCGATTTTTGCTCATCTAAAAATGGTCTTTCAAAAAAATGAATTTGACGATATTGAACTCATAATTCAGCAGAAAAAAGAACTTCAAGATTTAGTTTCAGTTTTAATTCAAAAACAAATTGAACGTATTAGAACCACAGATATGGGTCAGCAAAACACCAAGCTGTATTTCGGCTTGCTCCTAGAAACTAAAGATATGATTACGGCAGGCATAAATATGCTAAACTTATTTTATGACTATTACGCAGAAGCCAAAGAAGAATTTTAAAATTAATCTTTAGATAAAGTTTTTGAGAATTTAAAATTAGTTTATATTTGCAACCGCATTTTAGGGTGCGTAGCTCAGTTGGTTTAGAGCATCTGGTTTACACCCAGAAGGTCGGGGGTTCGAATCCCTCCGCACCCACAAAACCCAAACGAGAGTTTGGGTTTTTTTATCCTGGGTCATTAACTCAGTTGGTTTAGAGTGTTACCTTGACAGGGTAGAAGTCACTGGTTCGAATCCAGTATGACCCACATCAATTAAAAAACCAATACCTGCAGGTATTGGTTTTTTAATTGATAAGCAAAACATTAGTTTAATTAAGGCTTTGGGTTAAATTAAAATCTATTAAAACTGCAGAACCCGTTTTGTATTATAGACCAAAATAAATTCGGCTTAGAGATAGTTTGTCAGCATAATACACAAATTCTGACAAATAAAAAAGCCCCTCAATAAAGAGAAGCTTTTACAAAAGTACGGGCGGAGAGACTCGAACTCTCACACCTCTCGGCACTAGATCCTAAGTCTAGCGTGTCTACCAATTCCACCACGCCCGCATTAAAAAAGAACAATTTTACGAGAAACTAGATTCTAAATCTAGCCTGCTTGACTGAAGTATTTAGGTCTACCTGCCGACACTTCGGAACCACCATGCTCGCAAAAAAGGATTGCAAATATAAATAAACTCCCTGATTTACAAATTAAAGTCGCATTAATTTTTAGTCAAAATACCTAGTTAAAAACACGAACGGTATCGCCATTAGCATTCAACTGATAGTTCAACATTCCAAAAGGCAAGCCATCTTCAAGTGGTTGGCCAGTAATTAAACTATAAGAATTTGGAGGTTGACATGTAGATGAAGCTGTAAACCCATCAATTTGAAGTCTCGTGCAATTACTGGGAGTTTCATTCGGGTCAGACGCGTCCCAAGCCACAAACCCACTTCCTGTATTCACCACAATAATACCATCGTTTCCAATGCCTTGTCCACCAACATATATCGCATTTCCAGCAAAATTAAGTGGACTAAATTGTGGTAAACTCAAATTCAAAACAACATTAAACTGAATATTTAACAAATTCGGATTGTTTTGACGTATATCGTCATTACTACAACTCTGAAGTCCAATACAAATAATAACAATTGACAGTATTGCTTTAAGATTCATAAAATTTAAGGTTTATTTTTTTAATATTCGCAAATTTAGTACTTTTGTAAGTTCAATCCCGTCATTGCGGGATTTTTGTTTTTCATATAAAGATAACGCTTATGAGTAAGATTTCGTATTACACTGAAGAAGGATTGAAAAAACTAAAGAAAGAACTAGACCAGCTCCGAGATGTGGAACGCCCAAAAGCCTCACAGGCAATTGCTGATGCTAGAGATAAAGGTGATTTGAGTGAAAATGCAGAATACGATGCCGCCAAAGAAGCTCAAGGTATGTTAGAGATGCAAATTGCCAAATTAGAAGAAGTCGTTGCCAGCGCGCGTGTCGTCGATGAATCTCAACTTGACACTTCTAAAGTTTTGATTCACAGTAATGTAAAAATAAAAAACAAAGCCAATAACCAAACCATAACCTACAAGCTCGTAGCCCAAAGCGAAGCCGATTTAAAATCTGGTAAAATTTCAGTCGACTCCCCTATCGGCAAAGGCTTACTAGGCAAAAAAGCAGGCGACACCGCTAAAGTTACAGTTCCTAATGGCGAAATAGAATTTGAAGTCCTAGAAGTCAGCCGAGATTAATATTATAAGCAGCGGAAACCCGCTATACGTTACAATCTGTTTATGCCTTTACACAATACCTACCATTTTATGGGCTTCTAAAGTCGCCCTTAAAATGTTGTATTGTAGCAAAGCCAAAGCACAGGATTTTCACTCCTATCGGGGCTAGAATAGGAATTTCATTTTTTATGTATTGAACCGCAAAAAACTAACATATTTTGATTTAAAAAAATATTTAAAGATTTGTTGAAGCAAGCCTTTAGATTATTCGTTTTACTTTAGCAGAATGGGTTTAGATTTTGCTGACTTTTCAAATTGGTTTATCTCCAAAAATTGGAAAGTTTTCGATTTTCAAAAACAAACTTGGCAAGCTTATTCTAAAGGCAAAAGCGGACTTTTAAACGCGCCCACTGGAAGCGGTAAAACTTACGCTCTATGGGTACCAATTCTTGCTGAAATCTCACAGCAAACCGAAAGTCAAAAAGGATTAAAAGCCGTTTGGGTCACACCCTTACGAGCTTTAGCTATAGATATCAAATCATCTGCCGAAAAACTCATTGAAGATTTAGATTTAGGCATAAGCGTTGGCATCAGAAATGGCGATACTTCTCAAAAAGAGCGTCAACGCCAAAAACAAAAAATGCCAAACTTGCTCATCACAACACCTGAGAGTTTGCATTTGCTTTTGGCCACAAAAAACTATCTTGAAACTTTTCAAAACTGTAAAGCTGTTGTCGTAGATGAATGGCACGAATTGCTTGGCACCAAACGAGGCGTCTTGATTGAACTCGCTTTATCTCGACTTAAAAGTATTTCTCCTCTTAAAATTTGGGGAATTTCAGCCACAATTGGTAATCTTGAACAGGCTCTAGAAGTACTATTAGGCGAAGATGCTAAAGGTTTTGACACCGAAATGATTATTGCCAATATCCAAAAAGACATTGAAGTCAAAAGTATTTTACCAAAAACTATGGATAAGTTTCCCTGGCGTGGACATTTGGGATTACAGCTACTAGAAGAGATTATTCCAATTATTAAAAATTCAAAAAGCACTTTAATATTTACCAATACACGTTCTCAATGCGAAATTTGGTTTCAAAAATTATTAGAAAAGCATCCTGAATTTGCAGGAGAACTAGCAATGCACCACGGCAGTATTGATAAACAAACCCGACTTTGGGTAGAAAATGCTTTGCGAGAACACCAGCTCAAAGCGGTGGTTTGTACCTCGAGTTTAGATCTGGGAGTTGATTTTGCTCCTGTTGAGGCTATCATTCAAATCGGTGGGCCAAAAGGCGTAGCGCGTTTTATGCAGCGCGCCGGAAGAAGCGGGCATCGACCAGAAGAAAAAAGCCAAATTTACTTTTTACCGACACATGCCATAGAACTCGTTGAAGCTCTCGCGCTTCAAAATGCTGTAAAAAATAAGACTGTAGAAGAGCGTTTACCTCACATCAATTCTTATGATGTTTTGGTTCAGTATTTAACTACATTAGCTATTTCTGATGGTTTTCAGTCAAAGCAAATTTTTGAAGAGGTCAAATCTACATTTTGCTTTCAAGACATTGATGAAATCATTTGGCAATGGGCTTTAAGTTTTATAACCACTGGTGGAAGTTCTTTAGAAAATTATACAGATTTTCATAAAGTAGTTTTAGATAATGATGGCATGTACAAAGTCAAAAACAAAGCTGTAGCTATGCGTCATCGTTTGCAGATTGGCAGCATTGTGAGTGATGCTGTTTTAAAAGTGAAATACCTCTCAGGAAAGTTTGTTGGTACTGTAGAGGAATGGTTTGTTTCTAAACTTAATCCTGGTGATGTGTTTACTTTTGCTGGTAAAACATTAGAGCTAATCCGCATTAAACATATGGAAGTTTATGTGCGAAAATCAAAAGCCAAAAACGCTAAAATACCAAGTTGGATGGGTGGTCGATTAAGCCTATCGTCTCAGATGAGTCAAGGTTTACGCCAAGAGCTTTATCAATTAAAAAATAAAACTCAAACTCCAGAATATCAAAGCTTAAAACCTATTTTAGTACAACAACAAATAGAGTCTATTATCCCTGATAATAGTCAATTTCTCATTGAAATTTTTGAAACCCGCAATGGTATTCATCATGTATTTTATCCTTTTGAAGGCCGTTTTGTACATGAAGCCATGGCAAGTTTAGTGGCTTACCGCATCAGTTCACAGCAACCCATTAGTTTTTCTTTAGCCTTTAATGACTATGGTTTTGAACTTTTAACTGATAAACACATTGATTTAAAAGTTTTGCAAAATCCTAAAATTTGGCAAGCTCAAAACGTCAACGCCGATTTATACAAAAGTTTAAACGCCACTGAAATGGCCAGACGAAAGTTTAGAGATATTGCTGTGATTTCTGGTTTAGTGTTTTCGGGTTATCCGGGTAAAGTGATTAAATCTAAACATTTGCAGTCGGGTTCGCAGTTGATTTTTGAGGTTTTCAGAGATTATGAACCAGATAACCCTTTATTTCTACAAGCCTATCGAGAAACCTTTGAATACAGCCTAGAAGAAGGCCGACTGCTAAAGGCTTTAGAGCGCATTAATCAGCAAAATTTTGAGATTAAAAACTGTAAACAACCTACCCCATTTTCTTTCCCCATCATCACCGATAGACTACGTGAAAAGTTGTCTTCAGAAAAACTAGAAGACAGAATACAACGGATGATTAAGCGAATGCGGAAATAACAAAAGCTAGACTAAAAGGGTTTTGATACTATTTTTTCATCTCCAATTAGAGGGCTTTTATTATAAAATATAAGACAAATTAAGCAAGCTTACTTCTCCTCCTCGATTTCTCTTATCAAATAGACAAACACAGGGAAGTGGTCACTATAACCACCAGAAAACCCTCCGCCAGAAAAACTTCTGTAAGGATATCCTTTCCAACGACCTCTCGGGTTTTGTAAAAATGTCGGTGCGAAAATACCTGACTTAAAATATCTAAATTCTGAATAATCTTCGTTATCAATTAATGGGTCGGTAAAGAAAATCTGATCAAAAATATCCCAACTGCCACGATAAGCTATGGTACCACCACCTTTTTTACGGATTTCTTCGTAAGGGTTGTAAAGCTCTTTTAGTCCGACGTCTTCTTTGTCAAATTTAGCACCAATTACCTCAGCGATACTCTTATTATATGGTCCGTCATTAAAATCGCCCATTACCATAATTTTAGCATAAGGGTCAATGCTTTGAAGTGAATCAATTGCTTTTTTTGTAACCTTCGCAGCAGCAACACGTCCAGGCTCAGACCGTGATTGACCACCACTTCTTGACGGCCAGTGGTTGACGATGAAATGAAAATCTTCACCTCTTAATTTACCAGACACCACCAAGACATCACGAGTATGGTTCCGCTTACTTTTATCAACACCATAAAATATTTCAACCGTATGAGCTATTGAATTTGTAGGAATAAACTGTGATTTTTGGTAGAGTAATCCGGTATCAATACTCCTTTCGTCGGGCGATTCGTGATGGACTACACCATAATTATAAGGTCTTAATCGCGAGTGATTGACCAAATCCAGAAGGACATCATCATTTTCGAGTTCACAAACACCAACAATAGCTGGAGGCATTCCAGCAAAATCTGTTCCTATTTTAGAAATCACTTTAGCCATATTGGCAATTTTCTTTTCATAAACATTAGGTCTCATTATTGAATCCATTTCCATAATTGGTGAGCGTTCATCTAATTTATTGGGGTCGTCCTCTACATCAAATAAGTTTTCTAAGTTGTAAAATGCTACTGTTGAAACTCTATACTTTTGGTCTTGAGCGTTAATGTTTAAAGTAGCTAACATAAAAATTGCAAGAAGTCTTAAGTCTAAAATCGCTTTCATATAATATTTTTAATTATAAATTTTATATTTTTTTCGGTTCAAAAATAGGGAATAAATAAATATTAAATACATTTGCAGTCAAATCATAATAATTTCTTAAAGAGGTTAGACTCATATAATTTTTCAACCAATGAATAAATCAATTTTTCTCTCTTTATTTCTACTTTTTTCGGGTATAATATTTAGTCAACAGACTGTGATAACTGGTGTTATTGTTCAAGATGCCGATGAGCAACCTATTCCTGATGTAGAATTAAGCTTAGAAAGCACTGTACTGAGTGTTAAAACCAACAACGAGGGTGTTTTTAACCTTCAAGGCTCAGAATTGCCTCTTGGCGAGCAAGTGCTTATCGTCAGTAAAGAAGGCTATGTCTCAAAACGCTACCCAATCATTATCAATGAAGGAGAAACTTTAGACCTTGGGACTTTATATTTAAAAATAGATATTTCTGAAGAAACAGAAGAAATCGGTGTTATTAGTTTGTCTGACAACGAGTTAGCTGGCGATGATAATGTGCTTTTTAATGTATCTGGTTTATTACAGTCTACACGAGATGTCTTTTTAAGAGCAGCCGCTTTTGATTTTAGTGCTACTTTTTTTAATCCACGTGGTTATGATAATGCCAGAGGAAAGGTCTTGATTAATGGGATGGAAATGAACAAATTTTCTACAGGACGACCACAATGGACACAATGGGGTGGTTTAAATGATATTCAGCGAAACAGAACTTTGAGTATGAATACGCACGCCAATGAATTTCAATTTGGAGATTTAGCTGGTACAACCAACATTGATATGAGGGCTTCTGGACAACGCAAAGGTGGTCGCGTATCTTATGCATCATCAAATCGTTCTTATCAAGGTAGAGTTATGGGAAGCTACAACTCTGGTGTTTTATCAGGCGGTTGGTCTTACTCTGTGTTAATGTCAAGACGTTTTGGCGAGGAAGGTTTTCAAGATGCTACACTTTATGATGCCAATTCCTTTTCTGCCTCGGTTGAAAAACAAATTAACGACAAACACAGCTTAAACTTTACAGGGTTTTACACACCAAACCGAAGAGGTTTGTCTAACGCTATAACCCGAGAAGTTGAAGACTTAAAAGGTCGCCGATACAACCCAGAATGGGGTTACCAAAATGGCGAAAAGCGAAACGTAAGAATCAGAACCATTGAGCAGCCTGTGTTTTTATTAAATCATTATTGGGATATCAATGAGAATATTTCTCTAAATACCAATGCCGGATACCAATTTGGAACTCTCGGAACAACCCGTGTTGATAACGGTGGAACGCGAAGAGTTCAAGGTCCAAATGGCGAGGACACTTTTATCGGTGGAGCTCGAAATCCTTCACCAGTGTATTGGCAGAGTTTACCGAGTTTCTTTTTACAAGACCCAAACCCAACTACCACAGACTTAGCTAATGCTTTTACGGCTCAACAAGCCTTTTTAGAAGATGGACAATTTGATTGGAACGCCGTTTACGAAGCCAACTTAAACAATGCGGTTAATGGTGGCAACTCCACTTATATCCTAAAAGAAGATTTGGTTGATGATGATATGGTTCAATTTAATTCTATACTAAATGCCAAACTTAATGATAGAGTAACTTTAAACGCAAGCGTAGACTACCGTTCTCTAAACAGCGAAAATTATGCGGAAGTTGCTGATTTACTCGGTGGTCAACAGTTTTTAGATGTCGACTTTTTTGCAGATGAAAACACCCAAGCCATTGGTGATGCTGTTGACGTTGCTCAATCTGACTTAAGAAATCCAAACCGCTTAGTGGTTGAAGGCGACCGCTATGAATATAATTATGAAGTTGACGTTGAAGAATACAACGCCTTTGCACAAGCACAATTTCAATATGACTGGGTTGATTTTTACGTGGCTGGTAAATTTGGTCAAACCACTTACCAACGAACAGGTTTATACGAAAACGGATATTATCCTGGCGAACAATCTTTTGGTGAAGGCGAAGAACTTGAATTTGACAACCTTGCCGCTAAACTTGGTGGTGTTTTTAAAATTAAAGGTGGACATTACATAGATGCTAATGCAGCATACATAGAAAAAGCGCCAACCTTAAGAAATTCTTACAGCAACCCAAGACAAAACCATATGATTGTTGAAGATCTTAAGGAAGTTCTTTCAACCTCAGCCGATTTAAGTTATATCTACCGCTCGCCAATTATTCAAGCGAGATTAACAGGTTACTATGCAAAAATAGAAGATGAAACTAATGTTGGCTTTTACTTTACAGAAGACCTCACAGGATTTAATTCTGAGAACGCCAGTGCATTTGTTCAAGAAGTGATGTCAGGCATAGACCGTCAACATCTTGGTGCTGAATTAGGAATAGAAGCCCAAGTCACACCTACTATAAAATTGAAAGCCGCTGGGGCTTGGGGTCAACATACCTACGACAGTAACCCTAATTTATACTTAACCAGTCAAGATTTTGGTACTCAAAAAATCAGATTTGGAGAAGGTAAAACAGCACTAAAAGATTTAAAAGTGCCTGGCGGACCACAACAGGCCTATCAACTTGGTTTTGAATATCGCGATCCTAATTTTTGGAATATCGGAATTACGTCAAACTACTACTCTAACGCTTATGTGAGCCCAAGTGGTTTAGTGCGTTCAGAAAACTTTAGATTAGACTTAGACGGTCAAGAGTTTGCAAATTTTGATCCAAACATTGCCAGACAAACTTTAAAACAAGAAGAATTTGAAGACTACTTCTTATTCAATGCCATAGGTGGTAAATCTTGGAAAGTTGGTGATTACTTTGTTGGATTCTTTGCAGTGATTAACAATATTTTTGGCGAAGACTACATCACAGGTGGTTTTGAACAATCACGTCGAGCCAATTTCCAAAACCGAACTGAAGACCTTAATCGTGATACACCATTATTTGGTAATCGCTACTTCTTTGGCAGAGGAACGACCTATTACTTAAATTTTTATGTTAGATTTTAAACTTAACTTTATACTTAGAACAAATTAATAATACAACAATGAAAACAATTTCTTTTAAACTCACGTTTTTATTTATCCTTACTCTTGGGCTGATTACAACCTCATGTGTTGAAGATGATGATTTTGATATACCAAATGCAACGGTAACCGACCCTGAAATAGATGGTGAATTGGTTAGTATAAGTTCTATTCTTGGGACTATTGAGCAAAACCAAGGTGAAAATTTTACCATAGAAAGCAATATTTATGTAGAAGGTTACGTGATTTCTTCTGACGAAGGTGGTAACTTTTTTGAAGAATTGATCATTCAAGATAAACCTGAAAACCCAACCGCTGGAATAAGAATTTCAGCGAATGTTAATCCTTTATTTACCAAATACAACTTTGGACGTAAAGTATTTGTCAAGCTTCAAGGTCTTACCGTAGGCATCACAAATGGTGTTGGCGCGATAGGAACAGTTGATGGTAACAGAATTGGACAAATTCAAGAAAGTCAAGTTGAAGAGGTAGTTTTAAGAACCTCTGAAACTGCAGAAATTGTCCCTTTACCAGTATCAATCTCTGATTTTTCAAATGATTTAGAAAATTTATATGTTCAATTGAATAATGTACAATTCCCTCGAAGCAGTGTCTTAGTTGATGACCCATTAACGTTTGCTTCTGAACCAGGAGATGAGTTTGACGGTGAGCGTGTTCTTGAAAGCTGTGATTCAGGAAATACTACCATTGTGAGTACAAGTACATTTGCAGACTTTAGGTTTTTAACTCTACCTCTTCAAGCAGGAAGTATGGCAGGGGTTTTATCAAGAGACTTTTTTGATGATTTCTATATTTTTGTTTTAAACACACCTGAAACCATCAATTTTGATCAAGAGCGTTGCGATCCGGACTTATTATTTTGTGATGGGCCAAGTGGTGGCAGTACAACCATTTTTGAAGAAGATTTTGAAGTGAGTAGTATCAATAATTTAACTGGCTGGACTAACGTTAATGTCACAGGTGGGAACTTAGACTATATCATTGGTTCTTTTAGTGGTGATTCATATGCGCAAATTTCAGGATTTAACTCTGGCGAAACTGATTCAGAAGCTTGGTTAATCTCACCACAAATTGACTTGTCAACTTCAATTGAAGAAGATTTAAGTTTACAAATTCAAACCAATTTTGATAATGGCAATATTTTAAGTGCTTTTATTACAGATAATTTTACAGGAGATCCTACTACTACTGAATGGACACAACTTGACCTTGAAATTCCAAGTGGTCCTGGAAATGGGTTTGGCACATTTCAACCTGTTGGTCCAACAAACATAAGTTGTGCTGGTGAGAATGTTTGGGTTGGTTTCCGTTATATTAGTACAGATCCTGACACCACAACACGTTATCATATAGATGACCTGACTATTACAGGAAACTAAAAAAAAATTAGATGTTTAAAATTTTTAAACCTGTCAGGTTTCTTAAACTTGACAGGTTTTTTGTGTATATATTTTTGTAATTTTATAGAATGGAACAAAATTTTTCAAGAATCATTCAAGGTTGTATGACTTGGGGTATTTGGGGTAAAAACTTCAATACTTCTGAAATGTCTAAGCGTATTTCAGAAAATGTAGATTTAGGCGTCACCACTTTCGATCACGCCGATATTTATGGCAACTATACTACAGAAGAAGCCTTTGGTCAAGCCTTTCGGCAAAGTCAAATCAGTAGAGATAAAATTCAACTGATTAGCAAATGTGGCATTCAACTCATCAATGAGAAACGAGACAGCTATGTAAAGCATTATAATTATGATTCTTCATACATCATAAAACAAGTTGAACTATCTCTTAAAAATTTAAAAACAGATTATCTCGATTTGTTTTTGCTTCATCGACCAAGTCCGTTGATGCAAAATGACGACATCTTAGAAGCAGTAACTCAACTCAAAAAACAAGAGAAAATCAAAGCTTTTGGTGTGTCGAACTTTACACCACTACAAATCGACTATATAAGTCAAAACATAGAAGTTTCAGCGAATCAAATTGAATGTTCATTGACCCATACAAATCCTGTTGATGATGACACTTTACTTTACCATCAGCAAAACGACATCAGAACAATGGCGTGGTCACCATTAGGAGAAAGTTTAAAACTTGGAGAAAATTCGGTGTTAAAACAAAACCTTAATAAGCTTTCAAAACAATATAATTGTTCAATATCACAATTGGTTTTGGCTTGGCTGCTCCATCATCCAGCCCAAATTTATCCTGTTATTGGAACAACAAATCCAAACCGTGTTAAAGCAGCTTTAGGCAGTCTTGATATTAAATTAAAACATCAAGATTGGTTTGTGCTTTATGAGGCTTCACGAGGTCACGAAGTCGCATAAAATTATTTAAAAATCAGAACTTCTTTTTTTCCAGTTTTATCAATAGAGGCTCTAAACATGCCCGAAGTGTTGAAAACCATAGAAATATTGCCGTCCTTATCTAAAGCGATGATACCGCCATCACCCCCTATTTTTTTTAGCTTGTTCATCACAACATCTTCAGCGGCTTCTTGTAAACTCACTTGTTTATAAAGCATTTGGGCAGAAATATCGTGAGCTACTGCCAGTCTGATAAAATATTCACCATGTCCTGTAGAAGAAACACCACATGTGGCATTATTAGCGTAAGTTCCAGCGCCTATAATAGGTGAATCTCCTATTCTATTCCAACGTTTATTCGTCATTCCGCCTGTAGATGTACCTGCAGCAATATTACCGTCTTTATCCAAAGCCACGCAGCCCACAGTACCAAATTTGTCGTCTTCCCAATTGAGCAGTGCTGTTTTATTTTGGGCGCGTTTTAAAGCTTCCAGCCGATCTGGCACTGCAAAATAAGCCGAATCGACAAGCGTGACACCTCGTTCTTTAGCAAAAACTTGAGCACCAGCACCTGAAAGCATCACGTGTTTTGAGTTTTCCATCACTTCATAAGCCAGATTAATGGGGTTTTTAACATTGGTTACACCGGCAACTGCCCCAGCGTTAAGGGTTTTGCCATCCATAATAGAGGCATCAAGTTCGTTGTAGCCATCGTGGTTAAACACCGCTCCTTTACCCGAATTAAATAAAGGAGAATCCTCTAATATATTGATAGTTCTTTGCACGGCTTCTATAGCTGTTCCGCCATTATTCAAAATTTCGTGACCTTTTGAAACGGCTTCGTTTAATTTAGCTTTATAAAGGTTTTGCTTTTCTTCATTCATATTGCTTTGTGCCATATATCCCGCTCCGCCGTGAATGACAATGGCGATTGGGTTGTCTTTTTCAGTCTCTTTTTGATTGTTGTTTTCAGTTTTGGAGTCTTGAGGTTGGTTTTGACAAGCCAAAAGGAAAAAACCTAAGATTGCCGATAAAATAAATGCTTTTTTCATAAAAAAATATTTGTGAAGCCTGTGAATACTAAACTATGGTTTAAAGATATGATATTTTGAATAAATCTTCTCTATATTTACAGCATGAATCTGATAGACATTATCATCGGCGTCATTCTTATCCTTGGCTTTTACAAAGGCTTTAAAAAAGGTTTTGTATTAGAGTTAACAGCTTTGTTGGGCTTAATACTTGGTATTGCTGGTGCGTTTTACTTGTCTAAAGCACATGGCCTTTACATCGGGCAATGGTTAGAATGGGATGACGAATATTTGAGAATCACCACCTTTTTATTGAGTTTTTTACTCATAGTTATCGTTGTCTCACTTATAGGCAAACTTATTACCAAACTCATTGATTTTGTAGCTCTTAGCTTTATCAATAAATTACTTGGAGGTTTATTTGGGATACTTAAATTTGGTTTGCTTTTAAGTATTTTGTTATTGCTTTTTAATGTCATTAATGAGCAAGTTGAAATGGTTTCTCAACAGACTTTAGACGAATCTTTAACCTATCCTATACTTAATCAATTTACGGATATCATTTGGCCTAAATTAGTTGAGATGAGCCAGGATCAGGATAAGATTATGGAGCAATTGCCGATTTTAGGAGAGTAACCTCATAACTCATTATTATATGATTTCCTGATTAATTCCGCTTTAGAATTAATTTCTAATGTCTTTGTTTTTCTTAGACATATTAATTATTACTATGGAAAGATTATATAAAAAAGTTTATGAGTTAACATTATATAAAGTTTTTGTTAATAATTTATAATTAGTGGACAAATTATATGTAGTCATCATCAATTCGTTATTTTAGCTTTTAAATAAATTTAGATAAATATGAAAACCTCTATTCCTAAAAAGTACCAAATTTCAAATCCTATAAAAGCTGATCAATATTTAATCAATGGTGAATTAAAAACTTGGGAAGGCAAGAGTGCTGAAGTTAATTCTAGCATTTCTTCTACTGAGAACTACCAACCCACTTATCTCGGAAGTGTACCAGAGTTAGAAGAGTCTCAAGCTTTAGAGGCGCTTGATGCGGCTTTAAATGCTTATGACGAAGGTAAAGGCCATTGGCCAACGATGCGTGTCAACGAACGTATTTATTGTATGGAAACCTTCGTTAAAAAAATGGAAACCAAACGCGATATTGTCGTCAAGTTAATCATGTGGGAAATTGGTAAAAGTTTAAGTAGTGCCGAAAAGGAATTTGACAGAACCGTAAAATATATTTACGACACCATAGAAGATTACAAAAACATAGACCGTGATTCGGCTAAATTTGAAAAACACGAAGGCGTTTATGCACATATTCGTCGTGGACCTCTCGGTGTTGTGTTGTGCTTAGGCCCATACAATTATCCTTTGAATGAAACTTTCGCCCTACTAATTCCAGCTTTAATGATGGGCAACACAGCTATATTTAAGCCTGCTAAATTTGGTGTTTTGTTAATTACACCATTGCTTGAAGCTTTTCAAGAGAGTTTTCCTAAAGGTGTTGTTAATGTCGTATTTGGTCGTGGTCGTGTATTGGCCAGTCCAATTATGAAAACAGGAAAAGTGGATGTTTTAGCCTTAATAGGCAATAGTAAATCAGCTAACGCCTTAATAAACCAGCATCCAAAAAGTAATCGTCTGCGTTTAGTGCTAGGTTTAGAAGCTAAAAATCCGGCTATAGTCCTACCGCATGCCGATTTAGATTTGGCGGTTAGTGAATGTATTTCAGGCTGTTTATCTTTTAATGGTCAGCGTTGTACGGCTTTAAAAATCATTTATGTTCACGAAGAAGTGAAAGCTGAATTTTTAGAAAAATTTAATCAAGCTGTAGACAGTCAAAGTTTTGGTAATCCTTGGGAAGACCCTATGTTAACACCACTTCCTGAACCCGACAAACCGCAATATATTCAAGATTTGATTGATGATGCACTTGAAAAAGGAGCTAAAATTCTAAACGAGAAAGGCGGAAAACATTTTGATAACTACATCTGGCCAGCCGTTTTATATCCTGTGACCAAAGATATGCGGGTTTATCAAGAAGAACAATTTGGCCCAGTCGTTCCTGTCGTTTCATTTACTGATATCAACGAACCATTAGACGATATGGCAGAGTCAAACTATGGTCAACAAGTGAGTTTATTTGGCAAAAACGTAGAAGTTCTCGCCCCGCTTATTGATACTTTAGCCAATTTAGTTTGTCGTGTGAACCTTAACAGTTCTTGCCAGCGTGGCCCTGATGTTTATCCGTTTACTGGTCGTAAAGATTCAGCAAAATCAACATTGAGTGTTCACGATGCTTTACGCTCGTTCTCCATCAGAACTTTTGTGGCTTCAAAAGACAATCCGCAGAATTTAGAAATTTTAGAAAAATTGCTTGAAAAGAAACAATCTAAGTTTATGAGTACGGATTATATTTTATAAACGAGATTCTATGTTTTTTTGCAATAAAACAATACCCTAAGAGATGTATTTAATGTGTGGACATAAACTATCGTTTTAAATATAAACCTGAGTTCGATTTAAATAACACGATTTTATTAAGCCGACATATTGAGTGGTTTTTTCTGAGTAAAACGATGAATAATTGTATTGAAATTAGGCTTTATAATAATCCTGTCCTAAATAATTTATTACGTTTTTTTTTGCATTGCCAATCCCAAAGTGTCGGGAGAACCAAAAAACGATGGGCTAACGATAAAAATATAAGAAAATACTACGGAAAGACCAGCCACACTAGCCTGCTGCAGGCAGGGATAAAAATAACTCCTTCTGCCTGAAGGCAGAATTCAAACAGATTTTTTATCTTTTTTAAGCTCCTGCTTCCTTGATTTTTAATATTTTATAGTATGCCGATTTTAACCCTTATAACCTGAGTTCGATTAATATTTTTGAAGGTTTTATTGCATAAAAAAAGAAATAGCTTTATATTTAAAGTATTGAATTTCAAACATATAAAAGCTATTTCTTATGATTCATTATAACAAAATTACTGATATTTTTTGTCTTGTAGATGAGTTCACTCAAAAATTTACTCCCTTTTTACAAAAGCATAGTTTAGGTAATAAAGCCAAAAGACCTCCGATCATGAATCGGAGTGAAATTATTACAATTATGATTTTATTTCATCTTAGTGGTTTTAGATGTTTCAAACACGTCTATATTTTTTATGTTCAAAAGCATATGAGTAATGAGTTCCCTAAAACAGTATCTTACAACAGGTTTACTGAGCTAATGCAAACGAACATTTTACCATTGACAATGTTTTTAAAAACATGTTGCATGGGCAGTTGCACTGGTATTTCTTTTGTAGATTCTACCCTATTAGAGTGTGCAAAAATAAACGTATAAAAAACAACAAAGTCTTTAAAGATATCGCTCAGGTTGGAAAGTCTACAATGGGATGGTTCTTCGGGTTTAAGCTTCATATTATTATCAATGACAAAGGTGAAATTTTAAGCTTTACAATTACAGCAGCCAATGTTGATGATAGAGAGCCTTTAAAAAACGAAGGTTTTTTAAAAGGAATATTTGGAAAACTATTTGCAGACAAAGGATACATTTCTAAAAAGCTCGAAAAGCTTTTATTTGTAGATGGTGTACACCTTATTACTCAACTTCGTAACAATATGAAAAACAGTTTAATGACTCTTCATGATAAAATATTACTTAGAAAAAGATCTGTTATTGAAACGGTTAATGATGAACTCAAGAATAACTTGCCTGACGGCAGTCAGGTGTGTCAAGTTGAACATTCAAGACATAGATCCATAGGCAATTTCATAACAAACCTAATATCAGGGCTTATAGCATACTCGTTTTTTGATAAAAAACCATCACTTAATTTTCAAAATGCACTAAATACTAATCAGATAACTATATTCGATTAATCGAACTCAGGTTTATAAACAAGTAGTTAGATGTTTTCTGAAAGTGCCTGCTCATCAATAATAAAATAAAATCCCACCTTCTAAATCGAATGGTGGGATTTTAGGTAATACCAAATGTCCTATAAAATGAGATTAAAAGAAATTGAATTA
>JASMTR010000030.1:0-5317 GCA_041694175.1 Bacteroidales bacterium | reverse complement strand
TAGTATACCTAATCTTGGGGTGGATCCGACTAAAGGTAATGGTAAAGGTAATTAGTTTCGTTTTAGTGTTTACAATTAAAATATATCCACAAACATCAAATGATCAAATAATTCTTAAAGGCCTAGATTATAACCTCAACTTATCTTATCAGGTTGACACAGATTATTTTGAAATAATTGATTCACTAAAATATTACTATTATCGATTAGACGATATTCAAAATGACTCAGTAAGATTAAGAAATAAATTCAAAATCATAAATAGCTTAGTATTTTTAAATGCTGACAGTTTAGAGAAGAAATTTGTTATCTTAGTTAAAAAAGATGCATTGTCAGCTGGTAATAGGTATAATATAGCAAGAGCATACAATTATTTAGGAGATTGTTATTTAAAAAAATTTGTCCTAGATTCTGCCCTTGTTAGCTTGAAAAAATCTGAAAAGTTATTTATTAAAGAAAAAGATTCAATATATCTAAGCTATACTTATGGTTCTATCGCTAATGTTTACAACTACATTAATGATTACAATAAGGCTTTAGAATATAATTTTAAAGCCTTAAAGCAAACAAAATTATTTAATAAGAAAGAACCTTTGTATTATGCATTAAGCAGTATATTTAAAACCCTTGGCAAACTAAAAAATATTTCAAAAGCTTATGAATATTACAACAAAGCATTAAACGTTTTAGAGCAAAACAAAACAGAATTTAAACACAACTATACTTCTTTTTTAGCCCAAACCCATAACTTTATGGGTTCGGTATATGTTCAAACAGAAGATTATGATAAAGCGCAAGAGCTTTACCAAAAAGCCTTAGCCGTGCCTAATATTCAGCAGGTATTTCCGAGTCTATACGCGGCATTACTCGACAATCTGGCTTATGCCCAATACAAAACAGGCAATACCACCTCGGCACAAGAAGATTTAGAATATGCGCTGCGGTTAAAAGATTCTCTGGGCAAATCCGCTATTGCTATACAAACCCGCTTAAGATTGGCAGAAGTGCTTTATGCTCAAAAAGACTTGGCTCAAAGTTATCAATATGCACAAGAGGCTTTTAACGATGCTCAAACGCACAACATTGTAGAAGAACAGTTAGAAGCTTTACAATGGTTGGCCAAAACTGCACCCCAAAAGCAACATCAGTATTTTCAAACGTATATCAACCTGAAAGATAGTCTCATCAATGCCGAGCGTATTCAGCGTAACAAGTTTGCCAGAATAGAATACGAAACCCAAGAGCTCGAAAAACAAAACGCCATGGCTCAACTTAACAATGAAAGATTGTTTAGGCAAAACATCATCACTTATGCTACTGCAACGATATTGGTATTGGCTTTGGGTTTACTCTACATTAATTATAGACGTAAAGCCCAGAAAAAATTAGCGCTATCAGAGCAAAGAGAAAGACAAACGCAGGAAGAAATTATGGATATGATGTTGCACCAAGAGCAAAGTCTTGCCCAAGCCAAAGTAGAGGAGCAAAATAGAATCTCAAGAGATTTGCACGACGAGGTTTCTGGTCAACTCTCAGCTTTAAATCTTCAAATGCACGTGTTTAACCGTAAAACCTTAAAAGAACAATACCAAGAGTTTGGCGGTTTTATGTCAGGTTTGCAAAAGCTTCAAAAACGCGTAAGAGAAATTTCTCACGACCTGAACCAAGACAAACAATTTGAAGCTATGGATTTTGGTTTAGCGGTAAAAGGTTTAGTTGAACCTTTAAAGCAAGATCATATTAAAGCTGAAATTCAGTATGATATAGGTTTTGAATGGCATTTGGTTTCCACAAAAATTAAACTTGAAATATTTAAAATATTGCAAGAAGCCCTAACTAATATTTTAAAATACGCCAAGGCCAATGCGGTGATCATTAAATTTTCTATTGAAAACAATCAGTTTAAAATATGTATTGCAGATGATGGTGTCGGTTTTGATACTTCCGCTATATCTAAAGGCATTGGGTTTAAAAATATGCGCGAACGGTCAAAACGTGTTAAAGGCTCAATTGATATTTCTTCTCAAACTGGTCAAGGCACGGAAATCATTTTTAAAGCCAAACTTCCAAAAGTTGAACGGCAGTTGTTTTAGTATGTTAAGAATTTGTCTAAAGTAAAATATTACTTTAAAACGATTATTTTCACTTGCGTGAGGGATAGTAGTGAAAAGCCCGCATACTGACCGTTAGCGTCAGTAGAGGACTTGTAACGGATAGCCCGACTCCCGCTTTTTTGCGGGAGGCACGCCCAAATTATTTTACTCTAAAGTTTTAAGCTCTAAACCGTAAACCTGCTCAAAACGGGATTTGACTTGATCAAAATCTTTTTTTCTAATGCTGATGATAAATTGACAACGGATTTTGAGGTCTTGTTCTATGATGTTGAGGTTTAATTCCTTAACCAAACGCATCACTTCGTTCATCATATCGTATTCGCAGGTGATTTGTATTTGTTTGTCAATGGTATGGGTTTGAATACTGGCGTTTTCTAAAGCCATTTTGGCCGTAGTTTTGTAGGCAGAAATGAGTCCGCCGACGCCGAGTTTGGTACCGCCGAAATACCGCACCACTACAACCAGACAGTTGGTGATTTCAAAAGATTGCAGTTGACCGTAAATGGGCATTCCCGCTGAATTGTTGGGCTCACCATCATCATTGGCTTTATAGGTGTCGTAAGTTTTGCCGAGTTGCCAGGCGTAACAGAAATGTCGAGCTTTATGGTGTTGGCTTTTGAGTTGCTCTAAAGCCTGTTCAATATCAGTTTCGTTTTGAACGGGAAAGGCATAACCGAAAAACTTACTGCCTTTGTCTTTTAATAAGACTTCTTTTGAGGGTTGAGATAGGCTTTTGTATTCGTCGTTTTTCAAAAACTAATTCAATTTATAGTTAGCCAAAGCTACTAAAATTATACTCAAAAGGGCTAAACCAATACCGATTTTGTTTTTGCGTAACAGGTGTTCTTTAAAGAGCAAAATGCCAACAATGGTCGATAACACCACGATAGAAACATTGTTGATGACAAAGACAATGGAGCTGTCCAGATGAGGATTGCGCAGCGCCTGAATGATAAAATAAATAGAAAAATAATTAGGCACGCCGAGCGCGATTCCACCGATGATGTCTTTTACTCTAAATAAAGTCTTGTGTTTTATAAATCGAAATCCAAAGACCACACTTCCCGTTAAGGCCGCAAACAAAAAAATAGAGGCTGAAAATACAGGCGTTTCTATTGAAGGCACAAAATCGTTTTGTAGTACTTTTAAGCTGGACTCTATAATGCCGCTACCAATAAAAACAGCAAAGGGCAGTAGTAGAGCAGATTTATTAACTTTCAGACCGTCTTTGGTTTTGGCAGACACTAAATACACGGAAACTAAGGCCAAGATGATACCTAAAATTTTGAGTATAGATAAACTTTCGCCATAATAGAAAATCACAAAAATCACAGGAATACTCAAGCTCATTTTACTGGCAACAGACACGACTGACATCCCGTGTTTTTGAGTGGTCATTACCATGAGGTAAAAAATTAATATAAAAAATGTGCCGAGAAATGCTGCCGGCCAAAACCATTCAAATTGGTGTATTTCGGTTAGGTTTATGGATGTGCTTTGAATGCTAAAGCCAAGAATAAAAGCTGTAAAATAATTAACAATTAACGCATTAAGTGTATTGATGTTAAACCTTGAAAACGACTTAAACGCCACATAAATAAGCGTTGAAGAAATAACACTAAAGATAAGTTCTATCACAGGTGTAAATGTTTTTGTTGAAACAATTGCGTGACATCATCGGTTTTGGGGTTGAGATGCCAAGTTTGCAAATTTAGACAATTAGCGGTTTCAATATGCGCATTTGTGTCGTCAATAAATAAGGTTTCTTTGGCTTTTAAATTGTGCTGATATAGAATGAATTCAAACACCGAAGCATCTGGTTTTCTAAGATGAATTTCGTGGGAAAGATAAAACCCTTCAAAACAGGATTTAAAGTCTCTGTAAAATGAAATATGGTGTTTTACCCATTTAATATGAAGGTCGTTGGTATTGCTCAGTAGAAATAAACGATATTGATTCTGTGTTTTTAGATTTTGAAGAAATTCAAGTCGGTGTTGTGGAAAATTTTTAAGAATGCTATTCCATGCTTTAGTAAAAGTCTCTTTGGTTAATGATTGAAATTTTTTGGTGTAAAACTGAATAAATTCTTCGGTTGTCATTAAGCCTTTTTCATACTTTTTATTAACGGCAATAGTTTCGTGATCAAATTCAGAAATACCAAAATTTTGAAGATGTTGTTGTGTGGCTGACTTATCAAGGTTAAGAAAGACATCGCCAAAATCGAATAAGATGTTTTTGATGGGTTTCATACGGTAGTTTAGGTTTCACTCTGAGTCGCAAAGGTAAAAAGAATTGTAAGACTTGTTTTACGGAGCTAGATGTATGCACATATTAGCTAATTTCTATTCTATTTTTATAAAATAAACAAATGCCAAATTTTGATAATACACTAAGTATTAGTTTTTATTAACCTCTAAAAATATACGTTTCTTAAAAATCATGCTTTGATATGATGAATGTCATAATTTAAAGCTAACTATTTAGGGATATTTGTACCATCAAATTAAGTAATAGTCAAACCTTAAAAATGACAGATATGAAAACTTACCTAATTCCTAAAATACTTTTTATAAGCCTTTTGTTTACAGGAATGTTTTATGCAGAAGCCCAGTCCAATTTTAAACTTGATCAAAAAGCAAGTGAAATTTTGATTGATGGCACGTCAAACATCCACGATTGGACAATAGAAGCTAATGAATTTGACGGAGAACTGCTAGTATATGAAAACCAAAACATTAAGAGTTTAAGTTTAAACGTGCCTGTAAAGCATTTAGAAAGCGGTAAGAACTCAATGAACAAAAATACTTATGAAGCGCTAAAAGAGGAAGAACATCCAAAAATCAGTTTTGTGCTTAACAAAGTTGAAAAAGACGGTGAAACTTATAAAGCTTCTGGCAAATTAAGCATAGCTGGACATACAAAAAGCGTATCCATTCCAATAAGTTATAATGAAAATGGAAATAACAAAAGCATTAAAGCTGATTATAGTATAAATATGGTTGATTACGGTGTAGAGCCTCCTACAGCTTTATTTGGCACTATTAAAACTGGTAAATCAGTGACAGTAAAAGTAAATTTAATCTATAGAAACCAATAAATTTTTATATCATGAAAACGATGAGACTAAGCCTGTTTTTATTTTTGAGTATAATGATCTCGCATAGTGTTTTAGGTCAAAAACAAAAAAGAGACCTTGACAACTA
>JASMTR010000029.1:0-5376 GCA_041694175.1 Bacteroidales bacterium | reverse complement strand
GTTTTATGTGATATAAAGATGCCCAAAATGGATGGCATAGAAGTTTTAGAAAAAACCAAGACTGAAAAACCAGAATTACCAGTCGTGATGATTTCAGGCCATGGCGATTTAGAAACAGCGGTTGAAACCATGCGAAAAGGCGCATTTGATTATATTTCTAAACCGCCTGATTTAAATCGACTATTACAAACTGTAAAAATAGCTCTAGACCATAATAAGCTCGCTACAGAAAACAAATCGCTTAAAAAGAAAGTCAGTAAGAAATATGAAATGGTAGGGGATTCTGATGCAATGAATCAGATCAAGTCCATGATTGACAAAATTGCACCTACTGATGCAAGGGTTCTGATTACTGGTCAAAACGGAACAGGTAAAGAGTTAGTAGCGCATTGGATTCACGAAAAAAGTGAACGTTCAAAATCGCCAATGATTGAAGTCAACTGTGCAGCAATACCGTCTGAACTTATAGAAAGCGAATTGTTTGGTCACCTTAAGGGAGCTTTTACTTCTGCAAACAAAAGTCGAGCAGGCAAATTTGAAGCAGCCAATGGTGGAACACTTTTCTTAGACGAAGTAGGAGATATGAGTTTGTCAGCTCAAGCTAAAGTATTAAGAGCACTCCAAGAAAATAAAATTCAACGTGTAGGGAGTGATAAAGATATAAAAGTAGATGTGCGTGTAATAGCCGCCACCAATAAAGATTTAAAACAAGAAATTAAAGACAAAAAATTTAGAGAAGACCTCTATCATAGATTAGCTGTAATTATGATACAGGTGCCATCATTAAATGAAAGACCCAATGATATACCATTGTTGGTGAATCATTTTTTAAAAACTATAGCAAAAGAACAAGGCGTTGCTCCAAAAGAAATTGACGACAAAGCTTTAGAAGTGCTAAAACAATACCAATGGACAGGTAATATAAGAGAATTAAGAAATGTAGTTGAGCGATTGATTATTTTAGGCGGCAAAAAAATTACAGCAAAAGATGTTGAGCTTTTTAGTCAAAAACTATGACTCAGGCGGCTCACATTTCATAAAATACATTGTATCGCCACTAGGGTGTTGCCATTTGTTAAAGCATTCAAATCTGTACCTGCGATAGGCGATATACACTTTTTTAATTCGCGTTTCAGCATATATGGGCAACCCTTTTTCTTTAGAGATTTCCATAAACTGATTTTTCATATTGTACGCAGTCTTTGTGTTGTCAACATCTCTGGCTTCTGGCATAATACCCCAAAACCAACAATATAAATGATTTTTATCTTTAGGCCTTTGTTTTTTGACATAACTCTGAGTTTTTAGAGCCTTCAAGCCTTTTCTAATTCCTGTTACATTTAAAGCCAGTTTTATGTCAGTCATTAATTCTTTCCAAAAACTCATTTTACGATTTGGGTCTTCTTCAAACAATATAGCTATACCATTATAGTCTTCACTTACAATCAAGGCATCACGTTCAATGGCTTTGTCAACCATATGTTTAGCTAAGTACTTAAATCGCTTTTCTTTATGCTTATCGTCTTTTATGATTTCCATGGAAGTTGGCACTTCTTGAAGTAGTGCTGCCACATTTGAAATCACCTTTTCTTTATCGAGATTTTTCAAGTTATTTTTTTTCAAAAGTAATTATAATCACTTAAATTTTAGGTTTATTTAAAATAAAGTAATTTAGTAGTAATATTTTCGACAATATAAAAAAACTTTTAAATATGAAAATTTTTAGTTTTATCTTGATAATACTTTTAGGTACATCACTAAGTGCTCAAAATAGACAAAGACCGGTTTCAGCTGAATTAGGAAAGTTTTTCACTAAAGACGGAAAGCGTATGCTTTATGGAGGCAAAAAAGATAATCAGCATTTTGATATTTCTAACCTATCACTTGAAGAAGATCAATTTCACTATGGTTTAGGTCGTGAAGCGTTTCCTGCTTTGTTAGAGCCTGAATTTACAAGTATTCAAAAAGCAGATAAGCAGTGGGATGACGATGATCGTTTTTTAGTAGCTAAATCAGGAAATGATGTCAAAGCTTACAGCATAAAAGATTTAACACGTCACGAAATTGTAAACGATGAGCTTAATGGTAAACCCATTATGGCAGCCTATTGTATTTTGGCTGATTTGGGTGCAATTTACACTCGAACTTATGACGATAAAGTATTTACTTTTGCTCTAAGTGGATATACTTACTTTGATCCTGAAGTTTGGGATGGTTTAGATGGCTTTGTCTTTTGGGACAGAGAAACAGAAAGCCTATGGTGGCCTTTAATAGGTAAAGCCGTATCTGGAAAAATGAAAGGAGCAAAACTACATATCTATGATGAGACCAAGTGGGAAGATACGACTTGGAGTAATGTAAAAACAAAGTATCCAACCGCTAAAGTTTTAATTTCAGGACAAGACTTTGAAAGACCGACTTCGTGGAGAAAATATAAAGATGTATCTGATGTAAAAGACTTATAGTTCAATAGCTAAAACATTAAAAAGTTTGGCTCTTGAATTTAGTAATTTATTTAAGGCTTCAATATATTTAAGCTGAGCTTCTATATACTTAACTTCTCTTTGATTGAGTAAAAACACAGAACTTTCACCAAAGCTAAATTTGCGTTCTTCACCTTCAAGTAAAGCTTGATTGTCATTGGCAATATCTTGACTTGCCAAAGCTTGTCTTTGATAAGATAAAATCTGGTTTTCTATCTGACTAATTTTATTTGTAAGTTGAGTGTTTATCAATTCCAGCTCAAATTCAGTTTGCTGAAGTTTTGCTTTTGCAAGATTTAAATCTCCTCTTTCTTTTCTTAAAAATATGGGTAGTTTAAAATAGACTCCAAACGTATATTCGCCTATATTGTAATTGTCAATATTGCTGATGTTTTCATTGATAAAATTGTATTCTAAATCAAGTTGAGGCTTTAGCATTTCGGCTTTGAGACGTCGTTCAATATTGAGTTGATCTAACTTAAAATTTAAGGCTCTTAGTTTTGGATGAGAATTTATATCATAGTCTTCTAAACTAATGAGGTTGGTTTGTAAAATCTCATCAACATCAATCATATTTAGGTCTTGAGGTGATATATCAGGATTTAATTCTACAGGCACGTTATTGTCTATCCATAAATAATTTGAAAGTTCTAATCGTTTCTCAATGAGTTTGAGCCTGGCTTTTTCTAAACTTAGAGCTCTGTTTTTACGAATTATTCCAGCTTCTAAAGTATCTATTGCAGGTAAATCTCCAGAAACGGCACTTTGTCTTATACCGTTAAACCTAATTTGGGCTTGCTCAAGTGTGTTTTCAAAAAGTTCAACTTCTTTGTTAGCCACATACCAATCAAAATAAGCTAAGCTGGCTTCGTATAAAACATTGTTGACTTCCATCTGCCTTTGGGCTTCATTAAGGTTTTGAAGTATCTTAGCTTGTTTTAATCCAGCCATTCTTTTATTAATAAATAAACCTTGACCTATTGGCACTGATATGCCTGCTTTATACAACCCGTTCTCTGGAACATTGTTTTGTGGATTTAGAAAAACACCTGAATTTCTTTCAAAACCTGCCTTTAACTCAATGCCATACCAGGTTGGTATTTTAAAACTCGAGTTCAGGATATTGTAGTATTCTTTCTCATCAAAATCTTTATTGTTCCAATCAATTTCAATCTTTGGATCAAAAGCACCTCTGGCTTTTAAAAGTTCAGCCTGGGCTTCAGTAATTCTTAACTCAGCCTGTTTAGCTACAGGATGATATTGTTTCACCCAGCCTAAGTATTCCTCAAGAGCAAGAATGCCTAAGTCGCTTTGGGTTTGCCCGTAAGTGCTTACAGTCAGTAGTATACAAAGCAAAATGATTCGCATTACTTTTTGGTGTTTTGGTTTTTGTTGGTATTCGTGTTATTGTCTGTCGGTAAATAATAATCAGGTGGGAAACCATTGATTTGTCTCCATATTTCATACCAAATAGGAACATCTTTTAATAATGCTAAAGTCTTTGCCCCTGAACCTGCTCTAATCACATCTGGCCAACCCGTTTCATTTTCGTTGGGTTTAATTAAAACTCTATATTTTCCTTTAAGAGGATCAATACTTCGCTCAACAGCAACTATTTTTCCGCCATAAGTTCCGTAAGACAGATTTGGCCATCCTGAGAAAAATATAGCAGGCCAACCATCAAAAATTATTCTAACTTCTTCACCAGGATGCATAAGTGGTAAGTCTATTGGTCTTACATAAGTTTCTACGGCTAATTCTACCTCAGTTGGCATAATACTGACAATTTCTGCGCCTTCTTTAAAAGTTTCACCAATCCCTTTTTGTATGGCTCTATTGATGAAGCCATCTTGCGGAGCTTTAATATATCTTAAATTTGTTCGCATAGTATAATTAGAAAGTTCATTTTCTAATTTGCTGACTTGTGCCTCAGTATCGTATTGAGCAGATAGCGCTGAAAGTCTATCACTTTCAGCTTTAGAAATTTTGTTGTCGTAACTCGTTCTTATCGTTGATATTTCAATTTGAGCATTTAATACCTTATTTCGACTGGATAATAATTTGTTTTGTTGAGACACTAACTTAGCTTCACTTTCTTGGAGTTTTAATTTTTTATTTTCTAAATCTGTTCGTGATTTTAAACCTTCAGTTTCTAATTGCTCAATTCGGTCAAATTGGCGTTGAGCAATACTAATTTGAGTTTTGGCAGCTTCTAAATCTATACTGTCACTTTTTACTTGGAGCTTGGCTTGTATTAGCTTATTTCTGGTTTCTTCAAGTTTTAATTCGCGCTCTTGCTGTAAAGCTACAATTTGCCTGCTAAGTTGCTCAGCTTTTTTAGTATATGAACTTTGGGAAAAACTCTTTGACGTTATTTGGGCTTGAGTTCTGTCTAAAAGTTTAGGGTCAAAATATTCACTTTTTATTTCTGATATAAATACTATAGTATCGCCTTTTTTTACTTCGTCACCCTCACCTACATACCATTTTTCAATTCGCCCTGGTATGGCAGATTGTATTGCTTGTGGTCTTTGACTTGGGTTAAGTGTGGTAACGTAACCTGAGCCTCTGACGTTCTGCGTCCAGGGCAAAAACATAAAAACCAGAAACACAATGCCCAGCGCAGTCATAATTTTATTAAAGGTAATATACCTGTTTTTAAAATTGACAAATTTCATTGACTCAAATTGGCTAAGTTCTTCTTCTTTATTGAGTCTGTGTTTTGATATATTGAGCATGTTTTATTTAATTTTACCGTTTTCTAAATAGATAATATTTTCGCAATACTCTTTCCAAATAGGATTTCTACTTGCAACCAATATGGTCCACGGTTGTTTAGGGTCAAATAAATAATCTATAATGCGTTTTACCTCTTTTACATCAAATTCGTCTA
>JASMTR010000028.1:0-2534 GCA_041694175.1 Bacteroidales bacterium | reverse complement strand
GCTAAGATTTCTTCCTCATTTCTAAAAGCTAAAGATGCTGGCCCTGTGATTCCCGGTCTTATAGATAGTATGATTCTATCTTCACCTTGGAGTTGGTCAGCGTAACCTGGTACATCAGGTCGTGGGCCGACAAAACTCATATCGCCAAGGAGTACATTCCAAAGCTGAGGCAACTCGTCGAGTTTGGTTTTGCGTAAAAAGCGACCGAATTTTGTGACTCTTGGGTCGTTTGTAGTTGTAATAAAGTCGGTGTTTCCCTGAGTGTCTCTCATGGTTTTAAACTTTAATAGCTTAAAGGGTTTTGCATTTTTACCGATGCGAGTTTGTATGATTAACCCAAGGGATTTTGTGTTTAGACTAGTTATGAGTATTAAGATTAATAAAAATGGCCATAAAAAAATTAAACCTAAAACAGAAAGTCCTAGGTCGATTGCGCGTTTAGCGTATTTTTGTTTGTTATTGAGGCTCACAAATCATTATGTTTTTTTATTTACGGTCTTAATAACTTTTGCAGGGTTGCCAACAGCTACCACATTATCAGGAAGGTCTTTAGTTACAATAGCACCTGCTCCAATAATAGTGTTTTTACCAATTGAAACCCCAGGATTGACAATAGCGCCAGCACCAACTTGACTTAGCTCACCTACACTTACACCGCCACAAAGTGTAGCATTTGGAGAAATATGCACATAGTCATCAACAACACAATCATGTTCTACAACAGCTGCCGTATTGATGATACAATGTTGACCAATTTTTGAATTAGCATTGACCACAGCATTAGCAAATACAACACTACCTATATCTACAGATGAAAAACTAGAAATCAAAGCCGTTTTGTGTATGGCTTTTGTATAATTTAAGCTTAAAGTTTTAGTTAGTTTTTGTCTGATATAATTATTCCCAATCGCAATAATGCTTTGTATAGGTTTAGCTTTATGAGTTTGATGAACTTCAAAATTTAGAATTGACTTTATCCTTGGGTTATCATCTATGATATGAAATTCTGAAACGTCTTGACTTAAAAGACAGTCTAATACCACTGAAGCGTGACCACTGGCGCCGTAAATTTGAATCATACTCATGATGGATTTCCTTTAAATTTTTCTGCTGTAGCTTGTCCTACCTGACTAATGCCTTCGCTTTGAAACACCTTTTTGAAGGTCAAAAGTATAATTTTTATATCTAATACAAAACTTTGATGCTCCACATACCACACATCGTGCGCAAATTTTTGTTGCCAGGAGATGGCATTCCTTCCATTCACCTGTGCCCAGCCTGTGATACCTGGTCTGGCCTGATGTCGTTTTTTTTGTTCTTTATTGTAGAGTGGTAGATACTCAGGCAACAATGGTCTTGGCCCTACTAAACTCATGTCTCCCTTTAATACGTTTAACAATTGAGGAATTTCATCTAATGAGGTTTTGCGCACAAATTTTCCTATGCCTGTTAAGCGTTTTTCATCTGGTAATAAATTTCCTTTTTCATCTTTAGAATCATTCATTGTTTTAAACTTAATGATCTTAAAGATACGTTCATTTTTACCTGGTCGCTTTTGAAAGAAGAATGGCTTTCCCTTATTGGCGATTGCTAAAAGTATGGTGACGATGATAAAAATTGGACTCAGCAGGATGAAACCAATGAGAGCAGTGAGGACGTCGAGGAAGGGTTTTATGGTTTTGGGGTACATTAGGTGTGTTGCGGCTTTGGTTATTTCAAGTTGTTATTTCAGGTTTAAACTCGGAATAATTACGGCTTGTTGGTTTCAAATATTTCGCTGTATAGTTCTTCAATATAATTGACTTCTTTTTCCGATAACTCCAAAAATTCTTTTTCTTTTGCTCTTTTAGACAAGGTTCCATTATTTTGTTCTAAGAAATTTACTAACATGGCAACAAGCCTGTCTGGCATTTCAAATTCGTCATCAATTATTCCTTTAAATTCATCATAATGAGTTAAATATGCCAACTCCTGTGGAATTATACGCTCGATAGTATCAAATACACAATCGTATAAGAATTCAGCTTGTACTGTAGAGTCATAGTATCTATAGTAATCAATAGTTTCGTTTAGAACATTTACATTATTGTCTTTAGTTGCTTCCCATTTTATAAATTCAAGCAATGGGTGTGAATAGGCTTCAAGCGCTTTTCTGTAATCATCAATATGATCTAATATGGATGCAGAAACGGGAAATATTATTCCTTGTTGAGAAAATTGCTTCCTAGCTAAACTATGATGAATCAAATATCTATGAATTCTTCCGTTGCCGTCTTCAAAAGGATGTATAAAAACAAACCCATAGGCAATTATTGCTGCCGAAATTACAGCATCAATTTCACTATTAATAAGTTTTTTATTCGTTTCAACCAAACCACTTATGAGTTTTGGTAAATCTTGCCATTTGGCAGATATATGTTTTGGTATTGGTTCGCCAGACATGCGATCATGTTCACCTACGAATCCCCCTTTTTTACGGAATCCCATTTCAATAAATCGAGTGTTTTCGATGACTACCTGTTGTAATCTTATCA
>JASMTR010000027.1:0-24863 GCA_041694175.1 Bacteroidales bacterium | reverse complement strand
AGTTGATGGATAAGTCACCATCAGCGCAGCCAAATCATTTTTGTATTTTTCGGCTTTGGCTTTTAAATCGTCAACATCAATATTGCCTTTATCAGTTGATTTTACAACGACAACTTTCATTCCTGCCATCACTGCACTTGCAGGATTGGTGCCGTGAGCTGAGGATGGCACCAAGCAAATATGACGATGACCCTCACCTCTTGATTGATGATAAGCACGTATTACCATTAAGCCAGCATATTCACCTTGAGCGCCTGAATTAGGCTGTAAAGAGGTCGCAGAAAAACCTGTGATTTCAGTGAGATAGTGTTCCAATTGTTCAAGCATTTGATGATAGCCTTTGGCTTGTTCAATAGGAACGAAAGGATGTAAATTTCCCCATTTTGGATTGCTCAACGGAAGCATTTCAGCAGCCGCGTTCAGTTTCATCGTGCACGAGCCAAGAGAAATCATAGAATGGTTAAGGGATAAATCTTTACGTTCTAAAGATTTAATGTAGCGCATTAATTCCGTTTCTGAATGATATGTATTAAAAACAGGGCTTTGTAAATAATCTGATGTCCGGTTTAGATGGTGTTTTGTAATGACGTCAAAATTTCCTAATTGTTGTATGACAACATCATTTGCTGATTTGTACTCTTTAAAAACCTTCAAAATTGCATTCAAGTCTTCAACTGAAGTCGCTTCGTTTATAGAAATGCAAATCGATTCAGCATCAGGATAGTAAAAATTGATCTGATGTTTTTCAGCTATCGCTTTTATTTTTTTTGCATCTGCCTTTAGTAAAAGCGTATCAAAATAGGCTTCATTGACTTGAAAAATGCCAAGACGTTCTACAGCATCAGCAAGATTTGCAGTTTTTTGATGAATTTGCTCCGCAATAAATTTTAAACCTTTTGGGCCGTGATAAACGGCATACATTCCTGCCATAACTGCCAGTAAAACTTGAGCGGTACAAATATTAGAAGTGGCGCGGTCACGCTTAATATGTTGCTCACGCGTTTGCAGTGCCATTCTTAAGCCACGCTTGCCATCCATATCTTTGGTCACACCTATAATACGACCTGGGATTTGTCTTTTATAGTCTTCTTTGGTAGCATAGTAAGCTGCGTGTGGTCCGCCATAGCCCAAAGGAATGCCAAATCGTTGAGTTGTGCCAACTACAACATCAACACCCCAACTACCTGGAGCTTCAAGTAAGACCAAACTCATCAAGTCTGCTGCTACTACGGTTTTAATTTCGAGCGATTGTGCTTTTTCAGCGAAGCTTTTTAAGTCATGGATTTGACCGGTTTTACCTGGATATTGTAAAAATGCTCCAAAATAATCTTCAGCAAAGTCAAAGTCTTCGTGAGGACCGACGACAAGTTCTATATTTTGTGGTTCTGCTCGGGTTTCTAATAACGCTAAGGTTTGTGGAAAAACATCTTTAGAGACAAAGAATTTTTGTGCTTTCTGCTTCTTTTTTGATCTTGATCTCACGGCAAACAACATACTCATTGCTTCAGCTGCAGCTGTAGCTTCGTCAAGCAAAGATGCATTGGCCAATTCCATTCCTGTCAAGTCACTGACTACAGTTTGAAAATTCAGCAAAGCTTCTAATCGACCTTGAGCAATCTCGGCCTGATAAGGCGTGTATGCGGTATACCAACCTGGGTTTTCAAGAATATTTCTTTGAATGACTGCTGGCGTAATAGCTTCGTGATAACCTAATCCAATATAGGTTTTAAAACTTTGATTTTTTTCGGCTAAAGCATTGATATGTTGACTAAATTGGTATTCACTCAAAGCTTCTGGTAAATCAAGGGGTTGTTTTAGCCTGATGTTGTCAGGGAGGGTTTCAAAAATTAATTCTTCAATTGAAGAAACCCCTATGGTTTTGAGCATATCGTTGTAGTTATGTCCACGTGGACCGATATGTCTATTGGCAAATACCGAAGTGTTCATACGTATCAAATTAGGTTTTTGCAAAAGTAAGATTTTTCACATAAAACACTTGTTAAATACTAACACACATTCGTTAAGATTTAATCTTGTTACAAACACTCTTTGAATTAATGTATTTTTGGTTTATGAAATTTTTAAAAGCCATATTCAGATTTTACATTAATGGCAGTATTCACGTGGCATTAGCGGTTGTAGCCTTATTAGTTTATACAAGCTTACAGTTTAAGATTCCTTTGGATTATGGCTTAATAAGTTTTGTTTTTTTTGGCTCAGTAACTGGCTATAATTTTGTGAAATACGCACCTGTCGCCAAGCTACATCACCGAAGTCTAACCAACCAATTACGTCTAATTCAAATCTTTTCGTTTTGCTGTTTTATAGGTTTAGGGGTTTCGGCTTTTTTTATAGTTTATAATGTGCTATTAGTTTGCGGAATTTTAGGGCTTTTGACTTTACTGTATGCTATTCCTATTTATAACAAAAACTTGAGAGAAACTTCTGTTTTAAAGGTGTTTATCATTGCATTGATTTGGACAACAGTGAGTTTTGTTTTACCTTTTTTAGAAGATAATCTACCTCATTTTTACCAAGCCAAAACTTGGTGGTTCAATTATGTTGAACGCTTTATCTGGATAATATTATTAATGGTTCCTTTTGAAATTAGAGATGTGCGTTTTGATGAAACTTATCTTAAAACTTTAGTCAGTATTTTTGGAATCACTAAAATCAAAATAATTTCAATTTTAGTTTTAACTGTTTTAGCAATACATAAATTTTTAGATAATAATTATCAGAACATTTTGATATATATTATTATTTATATCTCGCTTGCAGGTTTTATCTTGGGTTCAAAAAAAGTTCAAAAACCTTATTTTGTTTCATTTTGGGTAGAAGCTTTACCGATTTTTTGGCTAATGACGTGGTACCTACTTAGCCTTTGATTTTTTGTTTTGTTCCTTGACGTAATTTTCTAAAGCCATCGTCATAGATGGTGTTTTAGGAGTTGGTGCCTTAATGACTATTTTTAAACCTTGTTCTTTGGCCGCTTTTAAAGTAGAATTTCCAAATACAGCAATTTTAGTATCATTTTGCTCGTAATCTGGAAAGTTTTCATAAAGTGATTTGATGCCACTTGGGCTAAAAAACACAAGTATATCATAAAATACATTTTTTAAGTGTGACAAATCACTTACTACGGTTTTATAAAAAATTCCACGTTTCCATTCCACTCCAATTTTATCGAGTTGTTGAGGAATAACGGGTTTTAAAACATCGGACGATGGTAGCAAATATTTTTCATCAGAGTGCTTTTTGATATTGACAATAAGGTCTTGAAAGGTACGTTTACCCACATAAATTTTGCGTTTTCTATAAACTACATATTTTTGAAGGTAGTAAGCCACAGCTTCACTTTGACAGAAGTATTTTAAAGTATTCGGTATTTTGTAACGCATTTCTTCAGCAATTCTAAAAAAATGATCTACAGCATTTCTACTCGTTAAAATGATAGCCGAGAAATTTGATAAGTCAATTTTTTGCTGCCTGACATCTCTACAGTCTACACCATCCACGTGTATAAATGGAATAAAATCTATTTTTACATTAAGCTTATTTTCAAGCTCAGAGTAAGGGGAATTTTCAATTTTAGGTTCAGGTTGTGAAATAAGAATCGTTTTCACTTTCATAGAGTACTTATTTTCAGATTTTTAGTCAACAGCAAGGATTTTATACATAAAGAAATACGGTGCTATTTCAAGGGTGCAAAGGTATAAAATAAAATAAAACCAATGACGAATTAGTAAACTAAGGTTTTTATAGGCAAAAACTAACAGGCTAATCACAAAGAAAAGCCCCATTATCATGAAGCTAACATTCACAAAATTAATTGATGAAAATGGAGAATATACTTCTAAAACTAAAAAAGGAAGTCCTAAAAAAATGGAATAAGACCAAATTATCTGCTTGTAGAACAAATAATAGTTTATAAATGAACTACTTTGAAACGAAAAATTTATAGTTTTTTCTATGTAATATTTCAGGATTGAAAACACCCCTATAATAACAAAGACTATCAATACATTTAAAAATGAATTGAAATTTAAACCAACATCTAAGTTTTCTTTTTGAATTAATAAATAAGCAAATTGGGCCAACACAAGATGAGATAGAATAAATATTAAAATTTCAAAAATTGAGATATATCGTGATTCTTTCAGTTTTTCAGAAAAATAAGTCTCCGAAAAGCCAAGCTTGGCAAATTGAATATATTTGATATTATAAAGTTGCTTAACTAATACAAAACCAATGAGTAATAAAAGCATACTCAATGTAAACCAATCATAAGAAATAGATTCTCTTAGCATAACGGATTGTAAGACTTTACAAAATTACGTCAAATCTCAAGCAACAAAGAAATTCTATATAGAATATTGTTTTATTTTTGTTTTTTAATGCGCTTTAATTATGCCAGAGAGAATTGTTATTATTCCGACTTACAACGAAATCGAAAACATCGAAAGAATTGTTAGAAACGTATTTTCTCAAGATGTAGCTTTTCACATTTTAGTAGTTGACGATAGTTCGCCTGATGGCACTGCTGATAAAGTAAAAGCACTTCAGCAAGAATATCCTGAACGCTTAAATTTGCTTGTTAGAACTATAAAAGACGGTTTAGGTCGTGCATATATTGCAGGATTTAAATGGGCTTTAGAGCATAATTACGACTACATTTTTGAAATGGATGCCGACTATTCACACAATCCTAATGATTTGATTCGGCTTTACAATGCTTGTTTTAAGCGAGGCGCAGATTTATCAATTGGCTCAAGATATTCCAATGGTGTAAATGTTGTCAACTGGCCTATGAATAGAGTGATGTTGTCTTGGTTGGCGTCTTGGTATGTCAAGCTTGTTACTCAAATCCCTATTTGCGATACCACTGCTGGATTTGTCTGTTATCACAAAAGTGTGCTTGAAAAAATCAATTTTGATAAAATAAAGTTTGTTGGTTATGCCTTCCAAATTGAAATGAAATACAAGGCATACAAGTTGGGGTTTAACTTAAAAGAAGTCCCTATAATTTTTACCGATAGAACCAAAGGCGAATCTAAAATGGACAAACGCATTATTTGGGAAGCTGTTTTAGGGGTGATCAATCTTAGATTAAAAAGTATATTTTTTAAACAAAAGTTCAATTAATTATGGCTTATCTGATCAAAAATGCTGAAATTGTCAACGAGCAAAAAAGTTATACCGCTGATGTTTATATTGAAAATGACACTATCCAGCGAATTGATAAAAATATTAATCTTGAAAAAAAACACGAAATCATTGATGCCAACGGTCAATTTTTAATTCCAGGAGCCATAGATGATCAAGTGCATTTTAGAGAACCTGGTTTAACCCATAAAGAAACCATAAAAACAGGCTCATTAGCAGCAGTTGCTGGTGGCATTACATCATTTATGGAAATGCCAAATACCAACCCGCAAACCGTAACACATCAACGCTTAGAAGAAAAATTTGCTATGGCCGCAAAGTCATCTTATGCTAATTATTCCTTTAAATTTGGAGGAACGAATGATAACTTAGAAGACATCAAAAAAATTAATCCCAAAACCACTGCTGGCTTAAAGTTGTTTTTAGGTTCTTCTACAGGAAATATGCTGGTTGACGATTGGAAAGTTTTGGAAGATATTTTTAAACATTCGCCCGTTATTATTTCTACACATTGCGAAGATGAAGATACCATTAAGAAAAATACTGAAATCTATAAATCTAAATACGGCGACGATATACCAATAAAATATCACCCCAAAATTAGAAGTGAAGAAGCCTGCTATTTATCGTCTTCTCGAGCGGTAGAATTAGCAAAAAAAACGGACTGCAGATTGCACGTTTTTCACTTATCAACAGCTAAAGAAACCCATCTTTTTGATTCGGATATTCCTTTAAGTAAAAAGAAAATCACTTCTGAAGTTTGTATTCATCATTTGTGGTTTTCAGATGAAGATTATGCTGAAAAAGGCACACACATCAAGTGGAATCCGGCCATTAAAACCGCTCAAGACCGAGACCAATTACTCAAAGCTTTGTTGGATGATAAAATTGACGTATTAGCTACAGACCACGCGCCTCACACTTTAGAAGAAAAAAACCAAGCTTACACCAAAGCGCCAAGTGGTGGCCCATTAGTACAACACGCCATACCTGCTTTGCTTGAGTTTTATCATCAAGGGAAAATTAGACTTGAAGATATTGTCCAAAAGTTTTGTCACAATCCAGCTTTATTGTTTGATGTGCATCAACGCGGATTCATAAAAGAAGGTTACAAAGCAGATTTAGTTTTATTGAATACCAAAAAACCTTGGACTATTTCAAAAGATAACATTTTATACAAATGCGGTTGGTCTCCTTTTGAAGGCACAACTTTTCAATCACAAATAGAAAAAACCTTTGTTAACGGACAATTGATTTACGATAATTTTAAATTTAACGATATTAAAAATGCGCAACGCCTTGAATTTGATCGATAGAAAATATATCTGGTTTTTAACTTTAGTGATTTTTGTTGCTGGGTCGTGTAGTGATGTTCAAAAACGAACCAAACCTGACACGTTAATTTCCCAAGATAAAATGGTAGAAATTTATACCGATATGCTCATATTAGATGGGGTTTACAGAACAAATCCAAAAAAGTTTGAAACCTACGGATTAGAGCCAACGGAACATATTTACAACAAATTTGAAATAGATAGTTTGACATTAGCTCAAAATATGAATTATTACAATTTAGATTTTGAAGTCAACTCAGAGATATATGAACAGGTTCAAAAAAATATTGAAACACAAAAACAAATCATTGACTCCATAAGTCAAGTCAAAGATAGCTTAAAACGTCTTGAACACGAAGCCAAAAAACCTAAACTAAAAGACAGCATTCCTTTATCAAAAAAAATTATGAAGGCTGATTAAAAAAACTTTATGACTAAAATATCCGGATTTTCTAAACTGACTAAAGCCGAAAAAATTGATTGGGTTTGTGAACATTATTTACAAAATAACGAAAATGCAAAACCAGTTATAGAACAATATTGGAATTCAAATGAAAAACTGCAAAAGCTTCACGACGAGTTTGCCGAAAATACGGTTTCAAATTATTATTTGCCCTTTGGCTTAGCGCCAAACTTTACTATAGATGATAAAGTCTATTGTATTCCTATGGCCATAGAAGAAAGTTCAGTGGTGGCGGCAGCAAGTAAAGCGGCTAAATTCTGGGGTAGCAAAGGTGGGTTTAAAACACAAGTTATTGGCACGACTAAGGTTGGACAAGTACATTTTAGTTGTCAAAATGAATACCATCAACTTAAAGGCATTTTTGAAAAGCATAAATCTCAATTTTTTGAAGACACTATTGAAATTACCAAAAATATGGAAAGGCGCGGTGGTGGCATAAAAAACATTGAGCTGGTCAATAAAACTGATCAACTTGAGCACTATTATCAGTTGCACTGCACTTTTGAAACTGTTGATGCTATGGGCGCCAACTTTATCAATTCTTGTTTAGAACAATTCGGCAAAACCCTTGAAAAAATAGCACAGGATTTAAGTGTTGAAGTTATTATGTGCATTTTATCTAATTACGTGCCCGAATGTACTGTACGAGCAGAAGTCTCTTGCCCGATTGAAGACCTGACAACTAATGCTGAAGACGCCAAAAATTTTGCACGCCGATTTAAACAAGCCATTGATATTGCCAATGTTGAGCCTTATCGTGCTGTAACTCATAACAAAGGGATTATGAATGGTATAGATGCTGTAGTTTTGGCTACTGGAAATGACTTTAGAGCTGTAGAAGCTGGCGTCCACGCTTATGCGAGTAAAGATGGTCAATATAAAAGTTTAACTCACGTCAATATTGACAATAATCAATTTAAATTCTGGATTGAAGTTCCTATAGCAGTTGGCACCGTTGGCGGTTTAACCAGTCTTCATCCCTTAGTTAAAGTGGCTTTATCTATACTGGGCAATCCATCGGCTGAGCAATTGATGCGTATCATTGCAGTTGCTGGTTTGGCACAAAATTTTGGTGCTGTAAATTCTTTGGTAACTGACGGGATTCAAAAAGGCCATATGAAAATGCATTTATTAAATATTTTGAACCAATTTGACGCCTCAAACAACGAAAAAGCCCAAGCTATAGAGTATTTTAAAACCCATTCAGCTACGCATAATGCGGTTGTAGATTTTATTAATAGAACTCGGTCTTAAATGCAAACGCAAAACTTCTACAGTCACGGCAAACTTCTACTTACAGGAGAATATGTTGTTTTAGATGGCGCCAAAGCCTTAGCCTTGCCTTGTAAATTAGGACAATCCTTAAGTGTTAAAAGCATTTCTGATCAAAAAAATCAATGGATAAGTTATTTTAAAAATGGCCAGGTTTGGAAATCTCTTGATTTCAATTTAAAAGAAATTCTTGAAAATAAAACAGGCGATAAATTTAAAAGTCGCTTATTTCAAATTTTAAAAATCATATATCAGGAAAAGCCTGAACTATTTGAGAAAGCTTATGCGTTTTCAACCCAATTAGAATTTGACAAAAATTGGGGACTCGGTTCATCTTCCACTTTGATTAATAATTTGGCGCAATGGGCTAAAATTGACCCTTATTTTCTATTGGAAAAAACATTTGGAGGAAGTGGTTACGACATTGCTGCAGCTCAACAACAAAACCCATTTATATACCAAAGACTTGATGGAAAAGTAACTACTCAAACAGTTGAAATTTCAGATAAACTCAAACCCAATATCTACTTTATTTATTTAAACCTAAAACAAAATAGTCGAGAAGCCATTTTAAATTATCGAAAAAATTCAAAATCTGAAAAAGGCCAAAATATCACTAAAATTTCAGATTTAACCTTATCCGTAATTAACTCGGTTGATTTAAGAGAGTTTGAAAACCACTTAAAAACACACGAAACCCTCATTTCCAAAACTATAGACCAACCTCCTATTCAAGAGTTAAAATTCAAAGATTATAAGTCTGGTATTGTGAAAAGCCTTGGCGCTTGGGGAGGCGATTTTGTTTTAGTAACCGCACAAGACAAAAAAGACTTAGATTATTTTAAAAATAAAGGCTATAAAGTTGTTTATAAATACAATGACTTGGTTTATTGATTTTTAATAACACCTCACAAGTTCAAAACTTGACCCTACTCAAATCAATCTGATTAATAATTAATTGTATTTTGTATGAAGTTTTAAATAAATAAACTAATATGTTAGTTTAAACTAATCTTTTAGTTATATTTGTCCTCTAAAATATCATCAAATGAAATCTTTAACCAAAGCTGAAAGTGAAATTATGCGTATTTTATGGCGGTTAAAAGAAGCCAATGTTTCTGCCGTTATCGATGAAATGCCAAAACCTAAACCCGCTTACAATACGGTTTCAACTATCGTACGGATTCTTGAGCAAAAGGGTTTTGTAGATTACAAAAAACTAGGGCGCGGGCATATATATTTTCCAAAAGTCAGTGAAGAAGACTACAAAACCTCTACTACGCAACGTTTGGCTAATACTTATTTTGAAGGCTCATTTAAAAATATGGTTTCTTTTTTTGTGCAAAAAAGCGATTTAAGTACAAAAGAGTTAGAAGCCATTTTAAAAGAACTCAAATCTCAAAACCATGATTAATTACTGTATTGAAATTTTTATTTACCAAGCTCTATTTATAGGCTTATATCAACTGTTAAAGTCTGAACCGTTATTTAATATCAACCGCTCGTATTTATTGACGAGTTTGGCGATTTCTTTGGTAATACCGTTTATCAATTTTGTTGATTTATATTCAATGGAAATAAATGAAACCTACGTGCAGTGGTTACAACCCATAAATATAGGTTTTCAAAGTTTAGACAATACTGAAGCCATAATGTCTAATCCATCAACAACAAAAGGCTTTATGTGGAGTTTTTATCATTTATTTTATGGTCTTGGGCTCCTTGTCTATGCCTTGTGGTTCATCCTTAAAAATGAGGGCTTTTTTAAATATTTAAACCTTTCTAGTCAGTCTTCTTATAAAAACAAAAAAGTAGTCATCTTACCAAATACCTCAACAGCTTTCTCATTTTGGAATCGCATTTATTTAGGTGAACATATTCCTGAATATCAACGCGATATAATTTTAGAACACGAGTATCAACACTTAAGACTAAAGCATACATGGGATTTGATTGCGCTTGAAGTCTTGCAATTATTACTATGGTTTAATCCGTTGATTTATATTTACAAAAGACAACTCAGACAAATCCACGAGTTTGAAGCTGATCATTTAGCCACGCAAAACACATCCAAATCTAGTTATGTCAACACTTTGCTCAATCAGAGTTTTGGTTGTCAAAATATCTCCTTTGTTAATTCTTTTTATCAATCGTCTAATCTTAAAAAACGCATCAAAATGTTACACAAAACAAACTCAAAACGTTTAAAATATCTTTTAATCTTGCCTGTATTGATTTTGGCGATTCTTATATCATGCACCAAAGAAAGTGTAGTCAACCAAGAAATGACCAAAGAAGAAGAGCAAACCGATAGAAAAGCTTTTCATGATAAACTTTTTAAAGGAGAGCCTGATTTTTTCGAAAGGCTTGATAAAAAACCTGATTTAAAAACCTTGCTTAACGATTATGATATTGAAGTCAAAGAAAAGTATTCAGAACACGAAGAAGGAAAAATTGCTTTGGTTTTAGGCATTTTAAAAATGTCAACTGTCTATAAAAACGACAAAGACTACCAAAACAGAATAGATAACGAAATCAACCAATCCGTAGGTTTACAAAATGTATATGAAATACTACAAGAAAAAATGAAAGCCAATAATATCAGAAGTGAAACAGAGATTCAAGAATTAGATCCAAATTCTGATATTCCTTTTGCCTTGTTAGATCAAGTCCCACATCCCTCATCTTGTATTGATAAATCTGATGAAGCTTTAAAAAAATGCGTTAGTGATTTTATCTCAACTCATGTCAATAAAAACTTTGATACAGGATTGGGAGCAAAACTAGGTTTGTCTGGCAAAAATCGTGTAAGTGTTCAGTTTAAAATCAATAAATTTGGCAATATAGTTAATGTAAGGGCTAGAGGACCGCATCCAAAACTTGAAGAAGAAGCTCAACGGGTTATCAAAAATTTACCTCAAATGATTCCTGGAAAAGTTGATGGCGAAAATGTCAATGTATTATATGGATTACCGATTAATTTTATTATTCAATAGCAGAGAATATTGAATAGAATTGAAGTATTCAATAGAACGTCATTAGTGATTACATTTATTTAAAACAATACATTGTTAATAAAAAATATTTTGATAAACGAAAGCGTAGTGAAACTATTAAGATACTTAAAGCATCTTAATTTTACCTGTTTCTAAAGAATAGACGCCGCCGACAATTTTAATTTCTCCAAAATCTTCGAGGTCTTTTAAAATAGGGCTTTCTTTTCTAATGCGCTCAATGTTGAGTTGAACGTTTTTTTCAACGACAGCTTGAACATATTCCGTGTTTTTAGAATTACGTTCGCCTTCAGTTGTGGTTTGTTCAATTGCGGGTTCAATGTTTTTTAGCATCGCAGTTATATGGCCCAACTTAACGTGATCACAAGCAGAACTTACGGCACCACATTTTTCGTGACCAAGCACAAGCACAAGTTTACTACCTGCAACTTTGCATGCGTACTCCATACTTCCCAAAATATCTGTATTGACAAAATTGCCAGCAACCCGAGAGACAAAAATATCGCCAATACCTTGGTCAAAAATAGTTTCTACAGGCACACGACTATCTACACAAGATAAAACGATGGCTTTAGGATATTGACCTTCGGTTGCACTTATTTTTTGGGAGCTGTAGTCCCGATATTCAAACTTGTTTTCTACAAAACGCTTATTGCCTTCCATAAGATCTTTAAGGACAATATCTGGCGTCATTTTATCTTGCTCTTGTTTCGAAATAATTTTGTCTATCTTATCCATAATATTTTATTTATTTACTGATGTAATTTCATCAAAATATTTTTTGAAACTTTCTGGGTTCTTAACTTCTCCTTTTTTATGAACCAAATTTATATCAATATTTCTATTTTTTGCCTTAAAGGCATAATCATCAAGGATTTCTAAAATATCGTAATCTAAAGATTGTGTTTTAGTAATATCAATTTCCACAAAAGAATCGTCTTCTATGTTTTTTAATTCTCGCATAATAGCTCCTTTATTAAAAAAGGTTACTTCTTCAGCTAAAGTCATATTGATGTGTTTTTTATCGCCATTTTGCCCTTTCAAGTGTAAAAAATGTGAGTTTTTGTAGCTGTTGTAAAGCACCGTTAAAAGTCCTGATATTAAACCTAAACCAACACCTATCAATAAGTCTGTAAACACAATACCCGCTACAGTAATGCTAAATGGTAAAAATTGAGATTTGCCAAGACTAAACATTTGTTTAAACAAACTTGGTTTAGCTAATTTATAACCCACAACAAATAAAACTGCAGCTAAAACTCCTAGTGGAATTAAATTTAAAATATGAGGAATAACAATTACCGAAATTAATAATAAAAACCCGTGAATAATCGCAGATAACTTAGTTTTATTTCCAGATGACACATTGGCTGTACTTCTAACAATGACTTGAGTCACAGGCAAACCACCAACAAGACCAGACAAAATATTTCCTGTTCCTTGTGCAAAAAGTTCACGATTGGTCGGCGTTATACGTTTCTCTGGGTCGAGTTTATCTGTAGCTTCAACACTCAATAAAGTTTCTAAACTAGCTACAATAGCTATAGTAATTCCAGTAACCCAAACCCTAGAATCTGTGATTATTGAAAAATTAGGAAATGTAAACTGGCCAATAAAATCTGAAGTACTCTCAGGAACTGGTACAGTTACAAGGTTATGAGCCGAAATGGCTAAAGCTGATCCTTCTGGCACTAAAACATAAAATAAAACTCCAATGATAACGGCTACCACTGGTCCAGGAACAATTTTAAAAACCTTAGATTTTTTCTCTAAAACATTAGCCCATAAAATTATAATACCTAGACTAATGAGTGTAATGAAAATTACACCCGCAGAAATATTATCTAGTAAAGTTTTAAAATATTCTGTATAAGCAATATGGTCATCAGTTACGTATTCTGAAAATTCAACATTATCGCTTAAACCAAGTGCAAAAGGGATTTGTTTAATAAAAATAATAATACCAATACCAGCTAACATGCCTTTAATCACTGAAGTTGGAAAATAATACCCAATCACACCAGCTTTGGCAATACCTAAGCCAATTTGAATCAATCCACCTATAACTACAGCGACTAAAAAATTCTCAAAACTACCTAGAGTACCAATAGCACTAAGAACAATGACAGCCAATCCAGCAGCTGGACCACTTACACCAACTTGCGAACCACTTATTGAGCCTACAACAATACCGCCTATGATACCAGCAATTAAACCTGAAAATAACGGTGCTCCAGATGCTAGTGCTATACCTAAACATAATGGTAAAGCCACAAAAAACACAACAACACTTGCTGGAAGGTCTTTTTTTAAATATTTAAACATAAAATGTGATTTAATGCCTTTTCAGGCACGAAAAAAATAAAATTAATAAAGAAAAGAAATGCTTTTAAAGTTTAGACTAAAGCATCAGGTGGTGGTGATGGAATTCGGGAATGGTAAGACTTTACTGAAAATTGGTAGTTATCAAAAACTAAAGCATCATGAGTTTTGTTTTCGCTTAAGGCTTCAAAATTCTGTGTTTTCACTGTAAGGTATAAGAATGAATTTACGGGGTTTTCAGATCTTTCTTCTTCAGCAAAGTTATAAACTATACTAACATCTGCATTTTTATCTATAAGCTTGACAACTGTGGGTGTTGTCAAGAAAGCAATAAATAAAAACAATAAATATGTTGCATAAATTTTTTTCATATTTTCAAATATAATATTTATCAATGAATAATAACCATTCATTTACTCAAGAAATTTAAGTTTACTTCAACAATGGTTTTAATCTGTAAAAAAAACTAATCTTTTTAGTGATTAATAGATTATAACTGATTATATATTATTTGTTTATATTTTCTGTATTGGAATTAAAATTTAAGAAGTTAAGAGCTGAATTAAATAAAAAAAACTTAAATTTTCTTAATATTTTGAGTAGTCATCCATCCAATTGTGCCATCGGGAAGTTCAACTTTGTAGAAAGAACGAAACTGATCGAGAATTTTAATTTTAGTGCCTTCGTGAAGTTGAAATAAAGTATTGCTATTTGGGTTAGGTTCTTCAAGTAAAGCTTTTTCCTTCTGAAAAATAATGCCGTAAACCGAAAATTTAACTTGCTCAAGTTGCGTTTGTGCCATTACAAATGCACTGGCTGAAAAAAGAATAAACCCAATAGATATACCAAAGGCCAATCGCTTGACAATTGTGCGTTTAAATAATAAGAAAACACCAAAGGACAAGGCAGCAATACACAGAAATACAATTCCAATAATAGACCAGGTATCAATAGAAAATTTGGTGATAAAGTCGTCTAAAGTTTTATCGACTTCAGAGTCGGGTAAGCGCTCAAATTGATCTAAGCGCATTCGCTCTGCAAAGGCTAAATTGTTTTGAATGCTTTTATCATTAGGATTGAGCTTCAAAGCTTTTTCATAATAATATATGCTATTGGCGAGATCTTCAAGTTTATAATAAGTGTTTCCTAAATTAAAATACAACTCACTTGAAGCTTGACCATTTTTTAAAATATTTTGATAAAGTCGTTGGGCTTCCTTATAGTTAGAATCAGCATAAGCATCGTTGGCTTGATTGAAAATAGAATCGTTTTGAGCCTTTATAGAAAAGCTTAAAACAAAACATAATATGGAAGCTATTATTTTCATAAATATCTATCGAGTTGTGCTAACGTCGTTTTGGCTTGTTGATAGTCTTGATCAATTTCAGATTGTGTTAAAGGCGAATATCTCGCCATTTCACAGTTTTTAAGCAATTCTAAAAAAGCATTCACATCATCTGATTTTGCTCCTTTTTTTAATAATAATTCTTCTATTTTTTCTTTGCTCATTTCACTCGTGGTGATACGCAACTTGGCTTTTAGATAATTGTGAAGCGCTCTTTCTAAAGATAAATAAAAGGCTTTAGAATCATTTTGATGAGACTTGGCTTCAGACAAAAATTTCTTAGCCAGTTTATTGGCCTTTTTGCGATTTCTATCAGATTCTGACAATCCTTCTCGGTTTTGAACTTTTCTAAAAACAATAAAAAAAGGAAACAGTGCCAAAGCAGAAAAAGAGATGACCCAAAAGGCGGTGCTTTTAAAAAAGCGTTTTTTCTCTATTGGAGTTAAATTGGTTTCGAGCTTGATAAAACTAAATTGTGCATCGGGTGGCTTGATAAATGAATAATTGTTCCCCGTTGAGTCAGAACTCGAAATAGTATTGGTTAAACTTGCGTTGGGTTCAACTTCAATTGAAATATTGCTTGAATTTAATGTGACATATTTTTTTTGAGAAGGATCAAAATAAGAAAATTCTAAACTTGGCAGCACCTGTTTACCTGCTTGTTGTGGCACTAATGTATAAACATTTCGCTTAGTTCCCACCATACCATTTGCAGTCGTGCGGATATTATCATTTTTTTCAGGTTCAAATATTTCTGTATTATTTGGGGCTTTTAAAGCTGGTAATTCAAATAAACTCATATTGCCTTCACCACTTAATTTCACTTCAGCTTGAAGTGACTCCATAGCTTTGAGTTTATTTTTATCAACACTCACATCAAAATCAAATTTTCCGACAGCGCCAGTAAAGCTTGCAGGTTTGTTTTCTTGTGGTAAAGGTTTTACATCAATCGTTCTTGTTTGAGCAGAATAGGTTTTGTCAACCGTTTCATAAAGTCTTCTGCCAAAAAGGTCTCTGCGGTTCGTTGGCACTTCAACACCAATGGAAAGCGTTAGGGGTTCAATTTTGAGCTTTCCTGTCTTTTGTGGATACAAAATGGTTTTGCGCAATTCCACATACCGGTAGGGTTTGCCTGCAAATTCTCCATTCTTAACTTCAAGGCGTTTCACATCAATGCTTTGACTCCAGAAGTTTTCATATTTAGGATTGTCAAGTGCGCGCCAATTTCTAATATCGGTTGATGGACTCACATAGAGTCTGTACACAACATAAATTCCTTCGTTAAGAAACGGGCTCGTGTCTGAAATTTCAGCAACCAAATGAATGCCATCTAAAGCTTTAGATTGTGGAGTGGCATCAGCCGTTTCACTTGGATTGTCCACAGCAGCTGTCACTTCAATAGTTTTTGGCGATGTTTTATAGACTTGACCATCAATGGTAACTTCTGCTTGACCAATGCTAAGTTTCCCGCGTTTTAGAGGTTGTAAGAAAAAGGTATAAGATTTTTGAAAACTGCTTTTACCATTGATCCAACTTTGACTTACAGATTGGTTTGGTCCTGCAATTTTTCTAAAACCTTCAAAAGATGGTGGTATAAAGTTGTCACCATCCTGATTCATACTAAACTCTACACGCAAACGCTCGTTCATTCCGAGCTTTTCACGACTAATTTCGGCTGTGAATTGGACTTGAGCATGACTAAAAGCACAACTTATAAAAATTAATATGTAAATCAATTTCTTCATTTACCAGTCTTTCTCTGTTTTCACTTTTGCTCCCTTTACTTTTTGGGCATTGAGTTTTTCTTGTGTGTTTTTCTCTTTATTTTGAATGGCTTGCAACAAGTTTTTGATTTGTTGTTCACTCATTTTTCCTTTTTGAGGTTTTGGTTGAGACGGTTGCTTTTGCTTTTTGCTGTCTCCTTCTTTGGGGTCTTTTTTGGCATCGTCATTCTTTTGCTTGTTTTCCTTTTTGTCTTTGCCGTCTTTACGGTTTTGTTGATCTTGCTTTTTCTCGTCTTTATCGCCTTCGCCTCCTTTATCTTGTTCTTTCTTTTTATTCTCTTTCTTTTGGTCTTTATTTTTGTCCTTACCGCCGCCTTCGTTTTTTTGTTTATCTCTTTTTTGCTTGGCTAAAGCTAAATTGTAGCGGGTTTCTTCATCATTAGGATTATTTCTCAAGGCATTTTTATAAGCTTCAACAGCTTTGGCGTATTGTTTTTCTTCCATCATCAAATTACCGAGGTTATGGAAGTTTCTGTGTTTGACCATTTTATCTTCAGAAGACTTTGCAGATTCTACATACCGAATAGCTGATTGCTTGTTTTTTTGGTTTTCAAAATATAAGTTCCCAAAGTTATAAGCGGCTTTATCACCTTCTGGATTTTTGTCTAAAGCTTTTCTATACAAGGCTTCTGCTTGAGCAAAATCGCCATTTTGAGTTTCTTCAGCGGCCAATGCAGAATATTTTTGATATTGTTTTTGTGCTTTTTTGATGTTTTTTTCTTGTGCGTTAACTGCAAAAAATAAAAACATTAAAACACCTAATAAACTAATTTTCATCATCATAGTCTTTTTCATTAAACAAATTAAGTCGTCGTAACCATTGGGTTTTTCTTTCTAAAATCAATATATCTAATAGTATAAAAAGTATGCCAAAACCGACAAACCATTGATATTGGGTCTTAAAATCTGAAAATTGTTTGGTTTCGAACTCCGATTTTTCAATTTTTTGTAAATTTTCTAATAAAGCTTTAACAATTTCATCTGTTCTGACTTCGTCAATGAATGCACCATTGCCTTTTTCAGCGATATTTTTTAGAGTCATTTTGTCTGCTCGAGTTATTACCGTTTGGTCTTGATTATCTTTTTTATAAGTCACACCGCGGTTTTGTCTGATTGGAATTGGTCCTCCTTTAGATGTGCCTACGCCGATGGTAAAAATTCTGATATTATTTTCTACAGCGCGCTCTATAGCTGCATCAGCTTTGCTGCCGTGGTCTTCGCCATCGCCAACTATAATTAAAACCCGATTGGTAGTATCATCACGGTCGTAATAGGTAGAGGCCAAATCAATAGCATCGGCAACAGCTGTACCTTGACTGGACACCATATCGGTATTCATAGATTGCAGAAACGTCTTGGCAGCACCATAATCAGTTGTTATGGGTAGTTGCGGGAAAGCACTTCCTGCATAACCAATAATTCCAACACGGTCAGACACTAAAGCATTTAATGTTTGAGAAATAATTTGTTTGCTTTTTTCTAATCTATTGGGTGCAATGTCTTCGGCTAACATACTTTTAGACACATCAAGTGCAAACACAATGTCAACGCCTTGTCGTTTTACTGTTTCCATTTTCGTTCCCATTTTAGGGTTGGCTAAAGCAATTATGAAACAGGACAAAGCCAAAATAAAAAAGATAAATTTAACCCAAAGCTTAAAGACAGAGCGTTGGGGTGCCAAAAATTTAAACAATTCTGGATCTGCAAAACGTTTTTGTGCTTGGGTTTGCCATAGTCTATAAAAAATAAACAATAAAACAATCACACCGACAAGGGCGAAATACCAAAAGTAATATGGATGTTCAAACTGTATCATTTATACTAAACTTCTCATTATGGTATATTTTATCAAAGCCACCAAAGCCATTAGTAAGCCTGCAATGATTACGAAAATGGGATACTTTTCATCATAATTGTAGTATTTAGTTTCTTTGATTTCTGTTTTTTCTAATTTATTGATTTCTTCGTAAATGGATTTTAGTTTATCTTCATTTGTTGCTCTAAAATACTGTCCGTTGGTCATTGAAGAGATGTCTTCGAGCAGTGCTTCGTCAATTTCAACTTCTGTATTGCGGTATTGAAACTGTCCATTTCTATCAATTGCAACAGGCGAAAGCGCAGTGCCCATACTACCTACCCCAATGGCATAAACTTTTATGTTGTATTCTAAAGCTAAATCGGCAGCAGTTTTAGGTTCAATAAATCCAGAATTATTGACACCATCGGTCAATAAAATGATGACTTTGCCCTTGGCTTTACTGTCTTTAAGTCGATTAACAGCTGTGGCTAAACCCATTCCAATGGCAGTGCCTCCTTCTATTTGACTGGAATAAGAAATGTCTTTAAGAGTATTTAAAACTATGCTTTTATCTGATGTTACAGGGGTTTTGGTATAGCTTTCGCCAGAAAATACGACTAAACCCACACGATCGTTTGGACGATTTTTAACAAATTCTGAAGCCACTTCTTTGACGACTTCCATCCGGTTAGGACTAAAATCTTTTGCCAACATACTGGCAGAAATATCAATAGACATTACAATATCAATACCACGTGTTTTTTTGATATCTGTAGTCACGTCAACGGTTCTTGGCCTTGCCATTGCAATTGTTAAAAACACCCAAGCTAAAATTTTAAAGGCAAACATCGTATGTTTAATATAGCCCCAAAATGATGAACCTGAAAAAGCCTGCGTTGAAGAGAATTTGACTGGTACTTGACTTTCCTTACGCTTGATTAAATACCAAATCACAAAGAATGGTATGGCTAACAAAAGCCAAAACCAAGCGGGATTTTCAAAAGTCAAGTTATTGAACATACTTAATTATTTTCCAATTTAAATTCTACTGTATTTATAATTCTATTGGCTATTTCGTCAGCAAACTGATCTTTTTCATTGTGAACAATTGTAATTTGTTGATAATTGCCACCTACGCCAAAGTTTAAAATCTGATAGGATTTTTCAATTTCATTGCCAGTAATTGGATTTTTAATTTTAAAACTTCCGAAGACTTTTATGCCTTTGGTGCCATCTAAAGTTTCAATTTCTTCGTCTTTACTCAATATGTTAATAGCGCCTTTTTGTTCTAAATTTTTATAAATGCCGTCAATGGCTTGATTGAGGTCAAATTTTGTTTCTTTTTTAAATTCTACTGTGCTCAACACCACATAAAGATTTGAAAACAAAGATCCATCTACAAAAGTTTCGGTGTCCAAAACCATTTCATTTTGTTTGATGTTTTTATTGAGACTATCAATTGGTTTTCTTATGAGAACTTCAGGCGTAGAAATTTGAACTGGCGGATAGCCGTATGTGCTGGTGATCCAGTCTTGTTCTAAAAGTTCTTTTGAAGCATTACCAAAATACGCATCTTTAACATAATCGTAACCTTTTGTGGCGACTAAAGCAACGGTAGAAATTGTCACAATGGCTAAGACAGCTAAAATAGCAAAAGCAATTTTTCGACGTTGACGTCGCTTTTTCAAAATGGCTTGATAGGCTTCGTCGCGTTTTTTCTCTTCATCAGTAGGCTCAGGAATAGCCGTTTGCATACTGTTGGTGAATGTTTCAACGTTTTTGCGATCCGATTTTGCTGTCAAAACATCAGGCGCAGATTTGGCAAACTTAGCAAGGTCGGCCCGTTGCAAAACTTTTTTAAAATCTTCAATTAAGTCTTGACTGATATTGAGTTTTTGATTTTGACGTCTGTTTTGGAGTTCATCTACGAGCTCGTTACTGGTATATTCTAAAGCTCTAATTTCAACTTTTTCTTCAAGATATCTTCGGCTAATGTCGGTAAGTTGAGAATAATATTCTTTTAAATTTCTATCGTCAATCAATTTAGAATTGTCTAATTCTTGTAGAGATTGTATGGCGCGTTGGTAGGGTGGAATGCGTTTTTTCTTTTCGTCTTTTTTCTTTTTTAATTTAAAAATGAGAAAAATTATACCTAAAACCAGAGCAATAGCCAATAAAGTCCACCAAATCCAAGATTGAATTTCGAAAGGCTTCTCAAAATCGATATAAGTTTTAATGGGGTAAAGTTTTTGTTTAGTCGTATCAACCACCACATCGTTGACACGAACTTTAATACTATCAGTTTCAATAAAGCTATCGTTTAGCTTCAAGGTTTGCTTACCTATGGTATAACTTCCTGAATCAAATTGAGTTAGTGCGTATGTTTTTGATAAAATTTTAATTGGTTCGAGTTGTGTAGTGTCAATTTTGTAGGCTTCTACCATCTCTAAGGGCGTAAAAGTTTGACCTTCAGGAAAAATAATTATATCATTAGGCTGAACCTTTGCGGTGATTTTATAGTTGATTTGTTCTCCAATTTTGATGGTATCGCGGTCTATTTCTGCAGACACTTCTTGTGCATTAATTTCAAAATTAGATATCAGCAGAATTACTGCAAAAATTAATTGATATGTGAATTTACTTAATCTCATTAACGGCTTATCGGGCTTTAAAGTAACTTAATAATTTTTTGACATAACTTTCTTCTACTTGAGTAGAAATGCGACCAGCACCGCTCAGTTTAAAAGTTTTATCAAAATATTCTATACGATCTAAATACTGTTTTCGATAGGCTTGTCTTGTGCTTTTTAAAGCAGAATTTAGCCAAACCAAATCTCCGCTTTCGGCATCTTGAGCTTGGATAAGCCCGACATTGGGTAATTCAGTTTCGCGTTTATCGTAAATTCTAATCCCAGTCACATCATGGCGTTGTGCTACAATTTTTAAACTGCGTTCATAATCATCATCCATAAAATCTGACATTACAAAGGCAATTGCTCTTTTTTTAATCATATTGCTTAAAGATTTGAGCGCCAAAGAAATATCAGTTTTTTTGTTTTTGGGTTTAAACTCTATAAGCTCACGAATAATTCTCAAGACGTGCATACGTCCTTTTTTAGGAGGAATGTAAAGCTCAATCTGGTCTGTAAAGAGCATCAAGCCCACTTTATCATTATTTTGAATCGCAGAAAAGGCAAGAGTTGCTGCAATTTCTACTAAAATATTTCGCTTATAGGTGGTTTGTGTGCCAAAAGTTTCTGAAGCCGAAACATCTATTAAAAGCATCATAGTCAATTCACGTTCTTCTTCAAAGACCTTAACAAACGGCTCATTGTAACGCGCCGTAACATTCCAGTCAATTGCCCTTACATCATCGCCAAATTGATAACCGCGAACTTCGCTAAACGTCATTCCTCGTCCTTTAAAAGCCGAATGATACTCGCCACCAAACACGTGGTCGCTTAAACGACGTGTTTTGATTTCAATTTTTCTGACTTTTTTTAGAAGTTCTTTGGTATCCATAGTAGCCCATCCTAAACCCTTCCCAGAGGGAAGGACTTTATATTTTTATTATTTGTAAAATATTTTATCACTTAAAAAAATTAAATTGCTCTTATAAAATCCTTTATTTAGACGATACTAATAGAAAGGACCTAATTTTTAACTGGTAAAAATTGGTTTATGTTCATACTAAATTTGTTTTGTAATAAAGTTAAAACGATTGGTTATGGTACTTCTACTTCGTTGACAATTTTAGCGATTATATCTTCTGAGGTTACATTTTCGGCTTCGGCTTCGTAGGTAATTCCAACACGGTGTCTTAATACATCCATTACAACAGCTCTAACATCTTCAGGAATCACATAGCCGCGACGTTTGATAAAGGCATAGCATTTGGCACAAGTTGCTAAGTTGATACTCCCACGTGGTGAGGCTCCAAAACTTATGAGTGGTTTAATTTCACTCAACTTGTATTGGTCTGGATATCGGGTTGCAAAAATCAAGTCTAAAATATATTTCTCAATTTTTTCATCCATATAAACACCTCTCGCAGCTTCTTGAGCTTTTAGGATTTGATCAATAGAAACAACAGATTTAACTTTATTGTAATCGCCAGCTAAGTTAGCTCTAACCACTTGTTGTTCTTCTTCTATTTTTGGATAGTCAATAACGGTTTTAAGCATAAAACGATCTACTTGCGCTTCAGGAAGCGGATAAGTCCCTTCTTGTTCAACGGGGTTTTGAGTCGCCATAACTAAGAAAGGTTTATCTAAAATAAAGGTTTCATCGCCAATAGTAACTTGCTTTTCCTGCATAGCTTCCAGCAGTGCCGATTGCACTTTTGCAGGTGCACGGTTGATCTCATCTGCCAAGACAAAGTTGGCGAAAATTGGTCCTTTTTTAATGCTAAAATCATTGACTTTCATATTGTAAATCATTGTTCCTACAACATCTGCAGGTAACAAATCTGGCGTAAACTGAATACGACTAAATGAGCCATCAACAGCGCTTGACAAGGTGTTGATAGCAAGCGTTTTTGCCAAACCAGGAACCCCTTCAAGCAAAATGTGACCGCGACCAATGAGTCCTATAAGCAAACGTTCAATCATTTCTTTTTGACCGATAATGACTTTGTTCATTTCTTGAGTCAAGATATCGACAAACGCACTTTCTCTTTCAATCTTTTCATTGATTTGTGCAATATCAACATTGGTGTTTTGAGCATCCATAGGCGATGTGTTTACAATTTTATTTAGCAACGCAAATTGATAAAATATTTGTATTGAGCTTGTTAAGGTCTGGTTAAAAGTTAAAATAGTTTCTGATGAGTTTAAATCCCTGAAATTCAATTGGAAATTAGCATCTTAACTATAATTTTTAGCAGTATAAATCTTGTCCTTTAAAAACTTTAATTATTCCTTAGGAAAGTGTCAAAGAAATATACTTTACATTTAAACAAAAAAGAAAATGAAGGTATTGATAACAGGCGCAACAGGATTGGTAGGGAAAGCCTTGACCGCAAAACTGTTAGAACGCGGTGATGAAGTGAATTACCTTACAACCCGAGAATCAAAAGTCGAAAAGAGTGATAATTTTAAAGGCTTTCAGTGGAATCCTAAAAAACAGGAAATTGATAAGGCTTGTTTTGAAGGTGTGGAATGTATAGTTAATTTGGCAGGAGCAAGTGTGGCAGAGCGTTGGACAAAGGAGCATAAAAAAGCCATTTTAAATAGCAGGATTGATACATTAAATCTTTTGTATAAAAGTCTATCAGAAATAAAGCACGAGGTCAAACACTTAGTTTCTGCAAGTGCGATTGGGGTTTATTCAAGTTCGCTGACCAAACTTTACGACGAAACTGAGACGCAATTAAGTAATGATTTTTTAGGTCACGTGGTGCAAGAATGGGAAAAGGCTTCAAGCCAGTTTGAAAACATAGATATCAATGTGGCTCAACTTCGCATTGGCGTTGTGCTTTCTGGCGATGGTGGCGCTTTAGAGCAAATGGCTAAACCAATTAAAAATTATGTAGGCGCCACCTTAGGCTCAGGCAAACAATGGCAATCTTGGATTCACATCAAAGATTTGGCTTCAATGTTTTGTTATGTTATGGATGAAGAATTAACAGGCGTTTTCAATGCTGTTGCCCCAAATCCTGTGAATAATAAAAAGTTGACCAAAGCTATTGCTAAGGTATTAGACAAGCCTATACTCCTTCCGCCGGTACCTAAATTTGGTTTAAAATTGTTGCTTGGTGAGATGTCGCAAATTGTGCTCGACAGTCAATTGGTGAGTGCAGACAAAATTCAAGACCACGGATTTGTGTTTGAATTTGTTCATATTGAGCAAGCTTTGGAGGATATTTTGAGTGGATAATTTTTATTTTAATATTTTTTTAACTAAATTAGTAGCTTAACTACAACCATGAGCTACAAAGCTACAAAGCTACAAAGCTACATTTGCGACGAGCGGAGTCGAAGTGCAGTTATAGCATTAAATATTCCTATTTGATATTTGGTCATACTTAAGGTTTAAGAGAATTAGTTACCAAAACTTAAATCTTAATATTAATCAAATATCCATTTATGTAATGTATAACAAAATTCAATTATTTATAATTTATGGGTTTTCCTATCTGTTTTATAAGCTGTCAAAAAGATGATACTTTTCAAGGCACACAGACTGAAAGCCAATTAGATCTAAAAAGCGTTAACACTAAAGATGTAGTAAAAACTTATAAGTTTTCTCAATCTACTAAAAATCCTCAAAACTGGATAACACCTTATTTTGACTATAATGATAGTATAAGAATAAATAATTCTAGCGCTTATATTAAAGTCACACCTGCAGTAACAGATATACCA
>JASMTR010000026.1:0-4218 GCA_041694175.1 Bacteroidales bacterium | reverse complement strand
TACATGGGTAGAAAACAAAATTTGTGGATTGGCTTATCATTTATTTAATATAAACATAAAAGATTGGATTAAAATTAGCAGATATAAAAGAAACTAAAAACCCTTAACCTTGATCAATATCACGATGTGTTTGTAAGATCTGGTGGATTAGATTTTTATTTAATTAGAGCTTTAAGGGGAAATAAATATCTCAATAAAATGCTTTTATATTTTCATGATCCCTATCCTGCATCATTATATCCAGGTTCAAAATCTAAACTAAACACAACTGATTTTTATAAAATAAAAGAGATGAGAGAAATTGTTTCAGATGCTAAAGCTGTTTTTTCTCCCTCTAAAAAATTATCAAGTGATTTAGGTTTCTTGTTTGGGAGAAGTTTTAAAACACTTCCTCATCAATTTGATGAAAATATTTTTAAAAACTATAAGACAAAATTCGAGACCAAATTAGATGATAATTTTTTATATATAACCTACCATGGTGCCATTCAACATAACAGGAGTTTAGACCTTCTACTTACAGCTTTTGTAAGTTTAGTAGATAAAAATTATGAATTTAATAAATTTAAGTTCGTCATTAGGTCTAAAGGTCTTGAAGTCAATAAGCTTAAAGCACTTTATAAAAATAATAATCATATCTTATTTTTAAAAAAAGTATCAGCTTTTGAATCTTTTTATGAGCAAAAAAAGTATTCTTCACTGTCTATAGTTTTAGAAACCGATGGTGAATACAGCAATATTTTAAGCGGAAAAGTTCCGATGTTATCTGATATTAATTCTGAATTACTATGTTTAACATCTAAAGATAGTGAGCTCAAAAGATTACTAAAAAATTCACATGATAATTTTTCTGATTATGATGAACACGAAATCTATATTAAACTCAATAAATTGCTTAATAATTTAATAGATAAAAAAGAAATCAATTACCCACTAAAAGAATATTTTTCAGACAAAGAGTTTGTAAAAAGTGTTAAAGACATATCAAATGCGTAAAGGAAGCAACCCAGCTAAAAACCATGACCATAAAGTCAAAACCAATCACTTTCACCAAGTGATAGTGCCGGTATATTTACCTAATTTAGAAGGTTACTACAAAGAAGGCTTAGATATTTTAAAACTGTGTTTAGAAAGTATTGCTTTAACTACACATGACAAAACCTATATCAGTGTGGTCAATAATGGCTCTTGTCTTGAAGTTGAAGCCTATTTAAATCAGTTATTACAAGACCATAAAATCCACGAAGTGATTCACACGACCGCTATTGGCAAAATCAATGCCATTGCCAAAGGCCTTGCTGGTCATAATTTTAATTTAGTGACGATTACTGATGCTGATGTATTGTTTACCAATGGCTGGCAGAAAGCGGTATATGAGATTTATGAAACTTTTCAGAAAGCTGGTATGGTAGGTACAACGCCTCAACCCATGTTGTATAGAACTTATAATGAAAAAATGTTTTTTGATAATCTTTTTAATCCAAACTTTAAATTTTTCGATGTAAATAAAGAGCTAAAAGAAGACATTAAAAAAATGTATAGAACGACAATAGGTTTAGACCACCCCAAGTCAAAATATCATTTCAAAAAAGTTTTAGCCATTTCTAAAAACAACTTAAAATCTGTGGTAGGCAATGGTCATTTTACGGCTACTTATAAAAGAGATTTGCTCAATAATTTTAAAAATCCTGCCACCATAGAAAAAATGGGTGGTTCTGTATTAAATCAATCTATAGATGAACCCAGTGTAAAACACGGACATTGGAGGTTATGCACTTTTAAAAATTACACCTACCATATGGGTAATGTCAAAGAAGATTGGATGGAAGAAGTGATGCTAAAAATTCAAAAACAATCTGAACCTTTCAATCTTGCCCCACCACATTTGTATGCTTATAAAAGTAAGTTGCCCGTTAATTTTATCAGAGGTTTGGTGAGAAAGTTTTTTTATAGAACGTTTTTGTTTAAACGTTTTCTTACAAAAAAAGGACTGACTCGAGAAGAGGCTGAAATTTATTAATTTAGAGGTTTTATTTAAACTATGAAAAACATTGCTATCATCCCTGCGAGAGGAAACTCCAAACGATTACCGGGTAAAAACATAATACCTTTAGCCAATTTGCCCTTGATTGCACATAGTATAAAGTATGCACAGCAACAGGATGAAGTTGATGAGATTTATGTTACAACAGATGATAGAGACATCAAAGAAACTGCTCTATACTTTGGAGCTAAAGTCATTGATAGGCCTCCACACATATCTGGTGATCATGAACCAACAGTTAGTGCATTAAAGCATGTCTTGCAGAGCATTAATTATGATGTTGAAAATGTGATTGTATTGCAACCTACAAATCCGCTCAGACCAAAAAACCTGCTTCATGAGGCCATGAATTTATTTAATTCTAAAAACAGAGATAGCCTTTTTACGGTCTCGCAAAACCGCCATAAATTAGGGAAAATCAATTCAGAACAATTTGAACCTTATAATTATGAATTTGGACAACGCAGTCAAGATCTCGAACCTTTGTATTTTGAAAATGGATTATTGTATATTTCAAAGGCAGAATTAATTCTTGACAATAAAATAATCAGTAAAAAAGCTTATCCTTTCATCATCAATCATATTTTTGCAAATGTTGACATTGATACTCAAGACGATTTAGAATATGCAGAATATTTAATACAAAAATATAACTAAGCTATGAACCCTACTATACAAATAGGTTGCCGAAAAGTTGGACAAGATTATCCGCCTCTGGTCATTGCAGAAATTGGCATTAATCATGAAGGCTCGCTACAAGTGGCTAAAGAAATGGTTGATGCAGCCCATCGTGCTGGTGCAGAAATCATCAAGCACCAAACCCACATTGTTGAAGATGAGATGAGTGATGAAGCAAAAAAAGTCATCCCTGGCAATGCCGATGTATCTATTTACGAAATCATGAAACGCTGTGCTTTAAATGAAGCTGACGAACATGAGCTTAAAACCTATGTAGAAAGCAAAGGCATGATGTTTATTTCTACTCCCTTTTCTAGAGCGGCAGCAGAGCGTCTCAAAAAATTTGATATACCTGCTTATAAAATTGGGTCAGGTGAGTGTAATAATTATCCTCTATTAGAACACATTGCCTCATTTGGTAAACCTATCATCATGAGTACAGGAATGAACACTATTGAAAGTATAAAAAAAGCAGTCGCTATATTTGACGCTAAAAATGTTCCTTTGGCACTTTTGCATACCACAAATTTGTATCCTACGCCAATCCATCTTGTTCGTTACGGTGCCATGTTAGAAGTCCATCAAGCTTTTCCTGACAAAGTATTTGGACTATCAGATCACACGCTCAACAACAATGCTTGTCTCGGTGCTGTGGCTTTAGGGGCTTCTATTTTAGAACGACATTTCACTGACCACATGAACAGAACAGGACCTGACATTGTGTGTAGTATGGACGAAAAAGCTTGTAAAGACCTCATCAACAGCAGTGCAGAAATTGCTCAAATGAGAGGCGGAACAAAAAAACCCGCAGACGAAGAAAAAGTGACCAGTGATTTTGCCTTTGCTACCGTTTGTGCCATTAAAGATATTAAAAAAGGAGACTCTTTAAGCAAAGACAATATCTGGGTAAGACGACCCGGAACCGGTAAAATTTTAGCTGAACATTTCAATGAATTATTAGGTAAAACAGCTAAAAGAAATCTTAAAAATAATGAACATCTTGACTTTAATGATTTTGAATAAACCTTAAATAAATTAATTGGCAATGGTTTGTTAGTTATTAATTATATAACGTTCCATCTACTTTATGAAAAAACTTCTATTCCTTACTGGTACCCGAGCTGATTTTGGCAAAATAAAATCACTCATACAAATTACAGAAGCCCATAAGCAGTTTGAGCCTTATGTATTTGTCACCGGCATGCACTTGCAAGAAAAATATGGATACACTCTTTTAGAAGTTCAACGTTGTGGGTTTCAAAATTTACACACTTTTGAAAATCATACCCACGAAACTACGATGGACCTAACCTTAGCCAAAACTATTAAAGGTTTGTCGAGCTATGTCAAAACCTGTAAACCCGATATGATTATCATTCACGGCGATCGCGTAGAAGCCCTAGCGGGTGCAATTGTTGGTTCACTTAATAATATTTTAGTTGCCCATATTGAAGGGGGAGAGGTCTCTGGAACTATCGATGAACTGATTAGACACT
>JASMTR010000025.1:0-26450 GCA_041694175.1 Bacteroidales bacterium | reverse complement strand
AGCGTCATATTAATAGCTCCGTCAGGAGCGCCATATTAATAGCCCCGTTAGGGGCGGTATATTTTCACGGTAGTGTATATTTGTGCAAAAACGAATGGCGTCATTACGGGAATTTATGTTAAAAAAAGGGTTTCAAAGGGTGAAGTTGCGTTATACAGAGACGGATCATTTTGAAGTCAAAGCTTCTATAAACGGTGTGGAAGGACGATTTATTTTAGATACAGGAGCGTCAAGCACGTGTGTCGATTTTAGTCGGGTAAAGTTTTTTAAGTTGTTTGCCCGCGAAAGTGAAGTCAAAGCTGCTGGTGCTGGGGCAACTAATATGATGACGCATGTTTCTGAAAATAATAAATTAACCCTTGGTGATTGGGAAGAACCTGATGCGGATATTGTGGTGTTTGATTTGAGCCACGTCAATGAAGCACTGATTAATCATAAAGCAACAGAAGTTGACGGCATCATTGGTGCAGATGTTTTAAAGCAAGGTAGAGCCGTAATTGACTATAAACAAAAGGCTTTGTATTTAAAGTAGAGTAGAGATTGAGTTTATGTAGTAGATTCTGTTTCTAAATCAAACATTTTTTCTAGCCAAGAAATACCATCTTCAGTGGTGCCGTTGGCGTAACGCAAATGGCTGGCAAACTGACGTGTGATTTTATGAATCATACGTTCTTGTAAAATTTCAGCTTGTTTTGTATCAAAACCATCAATTTTTTTGGATTGATAGTCGATTTCGTCTTTGGCTATGCTTTGCAATTTAGATTTGATGGCCTGGAGTGTTGGTGCAAATTTTCTGGTGTGAAGCCATTCGTAAAACTCTTCTTTTTGCTCATCGATAATGGCTTTAGCTTTTGGAATACACTGTTTTCTTCGTTCCAGAGTTTCATCGGTCATTCGGGAAAGATGGTCTAAGTGTAAAAGACTGACATTGTGTAAATCGGCAACATCATCTGCTACGTTTTTTGGAATGGACAAATCGAGTATAAGAAGTTCTTTTTTTGGATAAATCAATTCCTTGGTAATGGTAGGTTGTTGAGCACCTGTGGCTACGATAAGAACATCAGTTTGTCTAATTTCGGCTTGAAGTTCTGAAAAGTCTTTAACATTCAAGTTAAATTTTCCAGCAATTCTCTCTGCCTTATTTTTGGTTCGGTTAATTAAAGTTATATTTTTATTTTGGGTGTGTTTGACAAGATTTTCACAGGTATTTCGTCCAATTTTACCTGTTCCAAAAAGCAAAATATTTTTAGATGAAATTTGCTCAACAGTATCTAAAATGTATTGTACAGATGCAAAAGACACAGAAGTGATGCCAGATGAAATTTGAGTTTGATTTTTTATTTTTCGACTGGTTTGAACTAGTGAATTAACTAAACGTTCTAAAAAAGCATTGCTTATTTTTTTCTTTTTAGAAAGATTAAACGAAGATTTAATTTGACTGATAATTTCAAAATCGCCCAAAATCTGACTGTCTAAACCTGCTGCGACGCGGTAAAGATGAGCTAATGCTTCATCATCAGTATAAGTATAACCTACAGTCTGAAAAGTAATTTTATCACCATTAGAGTGATTACAAAGTAAATTTATTAGGGTTTCTGTGTGTTCTGCAAAGCCATAAACCTCTGTTCTGTTGCAAGTGGATACTACCATAACACTATCTAAACCTTGCGATTTAGCATCTTGAAGCAGTGCCGATTTTTGACTTTGGTTTAGACTAAATAATCCTCTTGTCTTCGCATCAGCCTTTTCGTAACTTAACCCAATCACACAAAAGTGTGGATATTTTGAAACTTTGTATTCTATCATTTATTAAACATAAAAATGCTTTACAAAATTAAGGTATTAGTATTTTTAAAAATAACGCTAAAAGTCCTATTTGTATCGTTTATTGTGAATTTTTATAAAAACTGATAAATGTCAACTCAAAATTGTATTTTTACAGCAATAAAACCCTTTAAAGGGGTGTTTGTTTAGATTAATTCTAAATAAAAATTAGCAAAACAAATTTAAATGAATTCAAAAAATAACGCTATAGGTTCAGAAGCAGTTTTTGAAATTGAGCCTAATATCATTTTAGTCCGCTTACAAAACCCGTCTGATGATCAAGCTTTATTTGATTATCCGATAGATGAAAGTTATATCCAATTTCACTTTTGCTTAAAAGGCAATATTTCGTTTGGCTTTAACGAAGGTCAATACAATTTAAACATTCAAGAGGATAAAAGTTTATTGTTGTACAATCCCAATCAAAAATTACCAGTAAATCTTGAGCTTTATCCTAATTCATTAGGTGTTTCAGCATTTATTTCTCTTAAAAAGTTACACGAACTTTTTAGTGCCTCTACACATTATATTGATTTTTTAACGGAAGATAATCGCGATAAAAAATATTATACTGAAGACCAAATTTCGGCTTCAATGGCGGTGGTTTTAAGTCAGATTCTTAATTTTAATTTACACCCATCAGTAGAACATATTTACCTCAAGGCGAAAATATATGAACTTTTAGGTTTGTTTTTTAATAAGCCAGAAGCTGCCAATATTGAACAATGCCCTTTTTTGATTGATGAAGATAACGTGAGAAAAATAAAAATGGCCAAAGAAATTGCGATTCAACACATGGCTAATCCTCCAAGTTTACAGGAATTGGCAGATGAAGTGGATTTGAGTCTTAAAAAACTCAAAGAAGGATTTAAAGAAATTTATGGCAACACAGTATATGCTTATATTCTTGACCATAAAATGGAATACGCCAGAAAACTATTAGAAAAAGGTAATAAAAACGTCAACGAAATTGGTTTAACCTTAGGCTATAGCACGGCAAGTCATTTTATAACGGCGTTTAAGAAAAAGTTTGGTACCACACCAAAAAAATATCTGCAGTCTAAGGTTTAATTGATTTGCTTTGAAATGAGAACACTAAGCTATTCTTAAATTAAAATTTCACTTCAACTAAATTTTGTTTATTTGTGAAGATATGACATATTTAAAATATACCATTATTGTATTTTCAATTATACTTGTGCCTAAACTTTACGCACAAAGTATAAGTCTTGTCATGAATTATGTTGACCAAGGAGAGTACATAAAAGCCAAAAGCATATATGAAAAACTTTACCAAGAAAATCCTCGTAAGCAGGATTATCTTTTGGGTCTAGTCAATGTTCATGTTCAGCTTCAAGAATATAAAGAGGCTCAAAACATTCTAAAAAACTACTTGGAACAATCAAATTCTTATCCTAACATCATGGTAGAATTGGGCTATGTTTTTCAATTAGAAGGCGACAGCCTAAAAGCCAATTCGTGGTATGAAAAAGCCATTAATATTGTTAAAACAAAATCAGTATTTGCTTATACCACAGGTCAAACTTTTCAAAAGCACAATCTTTTAGATTTAGCAATTAAAACATATGAAATTGCCAAAGCACAAGACCCTAGATTAACTTACAATATACAGTTGGCAAGACTTTATGGCGAAAAAGGGGATGAAGAAAAAATGTTTGACAGCTATCTAGATTTGATTTTAGATAATGAAAAATACACCAACGTTATCCAACGAAATTTTAGTGAATACATCAGCAGTAATCCACAAAATGAAAGCAATGTTATTCTCAAAAGATTACTTTTTAAAAATCTTCAACAATCTCCAAATACAATATACAATCAAATACTGAGTTGGACTTTTGTTCAAGAGGAGTCTTTCGACAAGGCTTTTGCTCAAGAAAAAGCTATTTATAAAAGAACACAAGACAAAAGTTTCAACCGTTTATTTAGCTTAGGAGAGGTTGCTAAAGATGCCAAGTATTTTGATGAAGCGCTAACGATTTTTAATTATATTTCTGAAGAAAGCTCAAATTTAAATACAGAGCTCGAGGCGGTTGAAAACATAATGAAAATTGAATTACTTCAAGACCAAGATATATCTACTGTAAACCAAAAATTCCTATCTTATTTTAAAACCTTTGGATACAATAAACAAACATTCAATCTGCAATTAATTTATGCAAAGTTTAAAGCCTTTGTTACTGATGATAATAAAGGAGCCTTAAATCTTTTAGAGCAGACTTTTACTTATGAACTTAGCCGATTTGAAGAAGCTAATGCTCAAATGCTTATGGCAGATATATTGGTGGCTCAAGAGCAGTTTAATAAGGCTTTAATCAAATACAGTTTGGTGAGTAAACAGGTGAAAAATACGCCTCTAGCTCAAGAAGCGAAGTTTAAAACAGCTATGACGAGCTATTATAAAGGAGATTTTGATTGGTCACTTTCTCAACTAAAAGTGCTTAAAAAAGCAACCACACAAACCATAGCAAATGATGCAATGGAAATGTCAAGATTTATTAAAGATGGACAGTCAGATATTGACTCAACCCAACAAGCCTTAAGAACTATTGCTAAGGTTGATTTTTTAATTTATCAAAATAAATATGATCAGGCATTACAACAGCTAAATAATACTATACAAAATATCGATAATTTTCATCTACTAGATCAAGCTTATTTTAAAAAAGCAAAAATACTAGAAGAGAAACAGCAATTTCAATGGGCTGTAGATCAATACGAAACTCTGGTTAATCAACAACCTGAAAGTTTTTTGGTTGACAATGCCTTGTTTGCTATGTCTAATATACAATACTATAAACTCAACATGCCTGAAGATGCAAAGAAAAACCTTGAAAACTTAATTTTTAATTATCAAGATAGCATCTACTTTACCGAAGCGCGCAAACTGTATCGTAAAATTAGAGGGAATCAAAATTTGCAATAATGTATATTTACAATACCACTTTTAATATAGAGTTAAAAATAGTTGATCAGTGTTTAAAAGAAATCAAAACAGACTTAATCCCTCAGTTATTGGATTCTGATTTAGTTGAAAAAGCTGTTTTAACAGAAGTTTTAGGTCAAGATCATTCCGTGAGCAGAACGTTTAGTTTGCAGTTGTTTTACTCCTCTAAGGCTCATTTGTCTCAATTTCAAAAATTCCATAACCACGCCACTGAAAATTGGGTAAAAAGCTACAAAGGTAATGTGGTTTTTTTTCAAACTCCCATGCGTGTAATTGATCAATAAAGCCGAAATTATATTTTGGCATAACTTAAGGTTAAATGTTTAAAAACGAACTCTCAAAATCTTCAAGCCCATATCTGCTTCAGCACAAAAATAATCCTGTGCATTGGCAAGAATGGAATGAGGAAACGCTTCAATTGGCCAAAGATCAAAACAAGTGCGTGCTAATCAGTGTGGGTTATTCGGCTTGCCATTGGTGTCACGTGATGGCACACGAGTGTTTTGAAGATGAGGAAGTGGCTGCTTTGATGAATGAGCATTTTATCAATATTAAAATAGACCGCGAAGAGCGTCCAGATATTGATCAAATTTATATGGATGCTGCACAAATTCTCACCGGTCGAGGTGGTTGGCCGCTAAATGCGTTTGCATTGCCAGACGGAAAACCTTTTTATGCAGGCACTTATTTTCCAAAAGACAATTGGGTTAAAATTTTAAAAAATATTGCTCAGGCCTATAAAGAACAGCCAGAAACCATAATAAATACTGCAAATCGCTTAACTGACGGTATCAATAATGTTGATGTTTTTGAAACTCAAGACAAGGGTTCAGATTTTTCTGAAGAGGAATTATTAATTTCTTATAAGTCTTGGTTTAAACAAATTGATTTTGAAAAAGGCGGCATTCATAAAGCGCCAAAATTTCCAATGCCTGTGGTTTGGGAAAGTTTATTAGAATATTATGCTGCCTATAAAGATGAGCAAGCTTTAAGAGCTGTTGACAAAACTTTAGATGAAATGCTTAAAGGTGGCATTTACGATTGGGTTAGTGGCGGATTTTCGCGTTATAGTGTTGATGAAAATTGGTTCGCACCACATTTTGAAAAAATGCTTTACGACAATGCGCAACTCGTTAGTCTTTATGCCGATGCTTATAAAATTACTCAAAACCTAAATTATAAAAAATGTATAGAAGAAACCATTAATTTTTTAAACTCAGATTTAAAAGATAAAAATCTTGGTTATTATTCAGCATTAGATGCTGACTCCGAAGGCGAAGAAGGCTTGTTTTATACTTGGACGGTTCAAGAGTTGAAGCAAATTTTAAATACCGAAGAGTTTGAATTAGCCTCTGCTTTTTTTGATTTAAAACCTCAAGGAAACTGGGAAAACCAAAGAAACATATTAGCACAAAAATTACCCTTAAAAACTTTAGCTAATAAGCTTAAAATCTCCCTAGGGCAAACAAATGTGCTCTTAGAAAAAATTAAAACAAAACTTAAAACTATTAGGAATAAGCGTGACAAACCCGGCTTAGATAACAAGTTAATAACAGCGCATAATGCTATGATGGTCAAAGGTTTTGCAAAAGCATATCAAGCTTTATCAAATGAAACTTACAGTGAATTGGCTTTAGAGTTAATGCAAAACCTCATCGAGCATAGCATAAACAAGGACTATTCTGTAAACCGCTTAATGGACAAAACAAAACCACAAGGTTTTTTAGATGATTATGCTTTTTTGATAGAAGCTTTAATTTATACTTATGAAATTAGTTTTGAAGTCAAGTATTTAAAAACAGCTGAACACTTAATTCAATACTGTTTAAAATATTTTTATGATGATGGACAACAGCTATTTTATTATGCGCAAAAATCACCAGAACTAATTGCCAGAAAAATAGAATTTAGCGACAATGTTATACCATCCTCAAACGCAGTGATGGCAGAAAATCTATGGCGATTAGGACATTTAATTTCTAATGAAAACTATACAGAAAAGTCAAAAAAAATGTTGCTAAAAGTCAAACCGCTGTACAAAAAATTTAGTCTTTATTTTGCCCGTTGGCATAAGCTCAATATTGCGGTATTAAAAGGTCAAGTTGAAGTTGCCGTTACAGGACCAAATTATTCTAAACATAGTAAAGAGCTTCAAAAATACTATTGGTCGTATTGCAATTTTTGTGGAGGTTTAAATGAAGATTTGCCACAATTACAACATAAAATTAACGCCGAAATGAATCAAATATTTATTTGTCAAAACAAAACTTGTTCAAATCCTTTAACAAATACTAAAGAAGCTATAGAAGCTTTAAAAAAACATTATAAAGATTAATTTTTTTAAAAATTAATTGGTCTTCTAAACCCTTTAAAACACAACGAAAATAATTTACGAAATATAATATAAGACTGATATTCAATATTTTAAATAACCTCTTCACAATCAGTTAACTTAGCTAAATGTTGAAAACTTGTTGAAAACCTTAGTTGTATTCTGAATATATAACTCGATTTATTTTAGATATTTGTTGGTGCTGAAACAATCAAATTTTAACATTTAAAACTCATAATTATGGCGCAAGTAGAACCGATTTTGCAAGAAAACAAGGATCGTTTTGTAGTTTTTCCTATCAAGCATCACGATATTTGGGAATGGTATAAAAAATGTGAAGCGAGTTTTTGGACTGCAGAGGAAATCGATTTGCACCAAGATATTTCAGATTGGCAAAATAAACTCAACGCTGATGAGCAGTATTTTATTAAACATATTTTAGCATTTTTTGCCGCTTCTGATGGTATTGTGAATGAAAACTTGGCTGAAAACTTCGTCAATGAAGTTCAATATACCGAAGCTAAGTTTTTCTATGGATTTCAAATTATGATGGAGAACATCCACTCAGAAACTTATTCATTGCTCATTGATACATACGTCAAAGATGAAGCAGAAAAAGATAAATTATTTAAAGCCATCGAAAATTTTCCAGCCATCAAGAAAAAAGCCGATTGGGCACTCAAGTGGATTGAAAGCCCAAGTTTTGCAGAACGCTTAATTGCCTTTGCAGCTGTAGAAGGGATTTTCTTTTCGGGTGCATTTTGCTCAATTTTTTGGCTTAAAAAACGTGGACTAATGCCAGGGCTAACCTTCTCTAATGAATTGATTTCAAGAGATGAAGGTGTGCATTGTGATTTTGCAGTGCATTTGCATAACAATCACTTGATCAATAAAGTGCCAAAAGAACGCATCAAAGAAATTATTATAGATGCTCTAGATATTGAACGTGAGTTTATTACTGAATCTCTACCAGCGAGCTTAATTGGTATGAATTCTAAATTGATGACACAATACTTAGAGTTTGTTACCGATCGTCTATTGGTAGAAATGGAGTGTGAAAAAGTGTACAATGTATCTAATCCATTTGACTTTATGGATATGATAAACCTACAAGGTAAAACCAATTTCTTTGAAAAACGTGTAGGTGAATACCAAAAAGCTGGTGTAATGTCAAAAGACAAAGAAAAAGATAATAAAATTAGTTTTGACGAAGAGTTTTAAATAACAGTGGTGTGGATAGTTGCTACTGTTACTATCGTCTCTATTGTATTCTTGAAAACACCAAAAATGTTTAAGTGCAACCTAACTTGATACATTAAATTACACTTTACTATGTTAGGTAAATATTGAAAAGAATTTTAAAGCCCGTAGAAACAATAGCTTTAAAATTAAAATAAAAAAAATGAGCTACAGAAAACTTGAAATTTGGCAACAAGCAAGGGATCTAAGTGTTGATATTCACAAAATGACGATGCATTTACCGAAGTTTGAAATGTATGAAGAAGGCGGTCAAATTAGGCGATCTATGAAATCTGTAAGGTCTAATATAGTTGAGGGTTATGGTAGAAGATGGTATAAAAAAGATTATACACGCTTTGTTATTTATGCTTTATCTTCTAACGATGAAACTGTAGATCACCTAGAAACTTTATTTGAAACAGGTACTTTAAAAGATAAGGTTTTGTATGAAAACTTACACGAACGTGTTCAAAAATTAGGTATAAAAATTAATAATTTCTTACAAGTGATTGAAAAAGATAACAAAAAATTCTAATCAATTTATACAATAGAAACAACAAAAACAAAAGAAGCCATAGAAACCACAGAGACAATAAAAGCAATAGAAATCATAAAGACAAAAGAAACCATTAATCAAATAAAACCCATTTTACTATGTACGTCATAAAAAGAAACGGACAAAAAGAACCTGTAATGTTCGACAAGATTACAGCTCGGATCAAAAAACTTTGCTACAGCTTGAGTCCACTTGTTGAACCTACAAAAGTTGCTATGCGTGTCATTGAAGGTTTATACGATGGTGTAACAACCAGCGAATTGGATAACCTGGCAGCTGAAGTTGCAGCCACAATGACCACAACACATCCAGATTATGCTCAACTCGCCGCAAGAGTGTCTGTTTCTAATTTACATAAAAATACCAAAAAGACTTTTAGCGAAGTCATGACTGATTTATATGAATACGTCAACCCACATACAGGTAAAAAAGCACCTTTGCTTTCAGATGAGGTTTATCAAGTTGTTCAAGAGCATAAGGATACATTAGATTCAAGAATTATTTACAGCCGTGATTTTAATTATGACTATTTTGGGTTTAAAACACTTGAGCGTTCATACCTTTTAAAACTTGATGGTAAAATAGCAGAACGTCCTCAACATATGTTGATGAGGGTTTCTATAGGTATTCATATTGACGACATTGATGCCGCTTTAGAAACCTATGAGTTGATGTCTAAAAAGTATTTTACTCACGCTACACCAACCCTTTTTAATTCTGGAACACCAAAACCCCAAATGTCTTCCTGTTTTTTATTAACTACTCAAGAAGACAGCATAGATGGGATTTACGATACACTCAAACAAACTGCTAAAATCTCTCAATCGGCTGGCGGCATAGGCTTATCTATTCACAACATTAGAGCCACAGGTTCTTATATTGCTGGAACTAACGGAACTTCAAACGGTATTGTTCCTATGCTTCGTGTATTCAATGATACAGCAAGGTATGTTGACCAAGGTGGTGGAAAACGTAAAGGCTCATTTGCCATTTATATAGAACCTTGGCACGCTGATATTATGAATTTCCTTGATTTAAAGAAAAATCACGGTGCAGAAGAAATGCGTGCCAGAGACTTATTTTATGCGATGTGGATTCCAGATTTGTTTATGAAACGTGTGGAAGAAAACGGCGAGTGGACTTTAATGTGCCCTAATGAATGTCCAAATCTTTTTGACAGTCATAGCGAAGAGTTTGAAGCATTATATGAAAAATATGAAAAAGAAGGTCGAGGTCGAAAAACCATTAAAGCTCGTGAATTATGGGAAAAGATTTTAGAATCTCAAATTGAAACAGGTACACCTTATATGTTATATAAAGATGCGGCCAATAGAAAATCAAATCAAAAGAATTTAGGAACCATCCGTTCGTCAAACTTATGCACTGAAATTTTAGAGTATACTAGTCCAGACGAAGTGGCCGTTTGTAATTTAGCTTCTATTGCATTACCAATGTTTGTTAAGGATGGAGAGTTTGATCATAAAGAATTATACAAAATCACCAAACGCGTCATCAAAAACTTGAATAAGGTTATTGATAGAAACTACTATCCTGTCAAAGAAGCTGAAAATTCAAATATGCGCCATAGACCAGTTGGTTTGGGAGTTCAAGGTTTGGCAGATGCATTTATATTACTCAGATTACCATTTACTTCTGATAAAGCCAAAAAGCTCAACCAAGAAATATTTGAAACTTTATACTACGCTTCTGTTGAGGCTTCAATGGAATTGGCAAAAGTTGAAGGTACATACTCTTCTTATGAAGGTTCACCAATCAGTCAAGGCGAATTTCAATACAATCTTTGGGGCCTAAAAGACGATGACCTAAGCGGTCGATGGAATTGGGACAAACTCAGATCAGATATAAAAGAAAATGGGGTTAGAAACTCATTACTCTTAGCACCAATGCCAACTGCTTCAACCTCCCAAATACTTGGTAATAACGAAGCCTTTGAGCCTTATACATCTAATATTTATACCCGAAGAGTGCTTTCAGGTGAATTTATCGTGGTGAACAAACATTTACTTAAAGATTTAGTGAGTCGAGGTCTGTGGACAGACGAAGTTAAAGATGCAATTATGCGAGCCAATGGTTCAGTTCAAAATATTGATATTATACCAGATGATATCAAAGAACTTTACAAAACGGTTTGGGAATTATCTATGAAAGATATCATTGATATGAGTCGTCAGCGCGGTTACTTTATTGATCAATCGCAATCGCTCAATTTATTTATGGAAGGTGCAACTTTAGCTAAATTAACTTCTATGCATTTTTATGCGTGGAAAAGCGGCTTAAAAACAGGTATGTATTACCTAAGAACCAAGTCAGCTGTTGATGCGATTAAGTTCACCTTAAGTAAAGAAAAGAAAAAACAGGAATTACCTAAAGAACAAGTCACTGAAAAAGTTGCTGAAGCCAACGCAGAAAAATTGAAACAACACGAAGCTAAAAGCAAAAGTGTTGTTGCACCAGATAATTCTTCACTATCTCCCGAAGAGTTAAAGGAATTAATCAAACAATCCAAAGAATCAGAAGGAGATGACTGTTTGATGTGTGGTTCTTAAACTTTTATTATTTATTAATTAATCACAAAACCGATCTTTCAAAAGGTCGGTTTTTGCTTTTAGTAATTAAATCGTTTTAATTTTAGTATTTTTAAGCCAAATAAAAATAATATGAAACGTTTAGTAACCCTTTTGATAATTTGCATTGCAATGAGCGCTTGCCAAAATAACTTAAAAACTACTCCAACCCCAGCAATAACCTACCCCCAAACTAAAATAGTAGATACTGTTGACAATTATTTTGGTACCGAAGTCAAAGACCCGTACCGTTGGTTAGAAGATGACCGCAGTGAGGAAACTGAAGCCTGGGTCAAAGCGCAAAATAAAGTCACACAATCTTTTCTTGAAGAAATTCCTTATCGAGATAAATTAAACAAACGCCTTACTGAAATATGGAATTATGAAAAAGTTGGCGCACCGTTTTTTGAAGGTGACTATGTGTACTTTTCTAAAAATGACGGACTTCAAAATCAATCGGTAATTTACCGTTACAAAAAAGGAGAAGCCGAAGCTGATGCCGAAGTGTTTTTAAACCCAAATACGTTTAGTGAAGATGGTACAACGTCTCTTGCTGGTTTAAGTTTTTCTGAAAATGGAAAACTTTCAGCGCATTCTATTTCAGAAGGCGGTAGTGATTGGCGAAAAATTATTCTTAGAAATACAGAAACACTAAAAGTTATAGAAGACACTATTGTTGACGTTAAGTTTAGTGGCATTTCTTGGAAGGCCAACGACGGATTTTATTATTCAAGTTACGACAAACCAGACGGCAGTGAACTCTCAGCCAAAACAGATCAACATAAACTGTATTACCATAAACTCGGCACATCTCAAAATGACGATGTGATAATTTTTGGAGATACACCTGAAGAAAAACACCGATACGTTGGCGGAAGTGTTACTGAAGATAACCACTATTTAGTCATATCTGCGGCTAAATCTACTTCGGGCAATCAATTGTTTGTTAGAGATTTAACTAAAGACGATTCAAAACTTATTCCTGTAATGGATAATTATGATAGCGACGTGAATGTTTTAGACACCGAGGGCGATAAAATAATTATGTACACTAACCATCAAGCGCCAAATGGTAAAATTGTAAGCGCTACATTTCCAAATCTTTCTCCTGAAAATTGGACGGTTGTTATTCCAGAAACTGAACACGTTTTGAGTCCATCAACAGGTGGCGGTTACATTTTTGCGGAATATATGGTCGATGCTATTTCACAAGTCAAACAATATGATAAAACAGGAAAACTTATTCGCGAAGTTGATCTACCAGGAATAGGAACAATTAGTGGGTTTGGTGCAAAAGAAGAAGAAAAAGAATTGTATTATCGCTTTACCAATTATGTCACCCCAGGTTCAATTTATAAATACGACATTGAAAATGGAACCTCTGAACTTTACAGAAAATCTGCAATAGATTTTAACACTGAAAATTACGAAAGCAAACAAGTTTTTTATACTTCTAAAGACGGTACAAAAATTCCAATGATCATCACGCATAAAAAAGGTTTAGAATTGAATGGCCAAAACCCAACGATTTTATATGGTTATGGTGGATTTAATATTTCATTGACACCTAGCTTCAGTACAGCCAACACAATTTGGTTAGAACAAGGTGGTATTTATGCTGTTGCCAACTTACGTGGTGGAGGCGAATATGGCAAAGCTTGGCACAAAGCGGGTACCAAAATGCAAAAACAAAATGTATTTGACGATTTCATTGCTGCAGGAGAGTATTTAATTAAAGAAAACTACACTTCTTCAGATTATCTGGCGATTCGTGGCGGTTCTAACGGTGGTTTGTTGGTTGGTGCCACAATGACTCAACGCCCAGATTTGATGAAAGTGGCCTTACCTGCTGTTGGTGTTTTAGATATGTTGCGTTATCATACGTTTACTTCTGGTGCCGGTTGGGCTTATGATTATGGTACTTCAGAAGACAGTATGGAAATGTTTGAATACCTCTATAACTACTCACCAGTTCACAATGTTGAGAAAGGTACAAAATATCCTGCTACTTTAGTGACTACCGGCGATCACGATGATAGAGTAGTGCCAGCGCACAGTTTTAAGTTTGCCGCCGAATTACAAGCTAAACAAGCTGGAGATCATCCCGTTTTAATTAGAATAGAAACCGATGCTGGTCACGGTGCGGGCAAGCCAACATCAATGGTTATCCAAGAGCAAGTTGATATTTTTGCATTTACACTGTATAATATGGGTTTTGAAAAACTACCTAACTCAAAATAAATGGTTTTCAAATCAATAATAATTTTAATATCATTTATTACAAGTATGACTGTTAACGCCCAACAAAACATTTATACCTTTTCTCAATCTACATCAATTAAAGATTGGCAAGTCATTAACGATGGAGTGATGGGCGGTCTTTCTCAAAGCGAAATTGAATTGACCAAAGACGGTTATGGACAATTTTTTGGTCAGATATCTATAGCCAACAATGGAGGCTTTGCATCGGTTCGATTACTCACAAATGTTGAGATTAATCCAAATTCTGAATACATTGTTTTAAAAGTCAAAGGAGATAAAAAAACGTATCAATTTAGATTGAAAAGCGATAAAAATCTATCACAATCTTATGTTCAAGAATTTCAAACTAATGGTGAATGGCAAACTATAAAGTTAAAATTAGATGAATTTTCACCTCAATTTCGCGGCAGAGTTTTAGATCTACCCAATTTTAATTTCTCTGAAATTGAAGAAATCAGATTTTTAATTGGCAACAAGAAAAAAGAAGATTTTAAGTTACTTATAAAGTCTATTGGCTTGACATAAAAAGCCAATCTCAAGATTTTATCAGCTCATCGTTTATATAAAAGTACAATTTTGCAATCCAATTGCATAATTGTACTAATATTTCTATTGAACCTTTATTTTTTAATGATACATCTCATCAAAACTCAAATTGTAAAATTTAAATGTTAATTTTGATTTTAAAATAATTACATACTTACCCTCACTGCATTATGGAAATATTTCTTCAACCCGAAATCTGGATATCCTTACTCACTTTGATTTTTATGGAAGTGGTTTTAGGGATAGACAATATCATTTTTATCTCAATTGTTTCAGGTAAACTACCAAAAGAACAACAACAGAAAAGTATGTATGTGGGTTTAACTTTAGCCTTGCTAATGCGTATAGCTTTGCTGTTTAGCATCACTTGGATCATCGGTTTAACCGAACCTGTTTTAAGTATTTTCAATTTTGATTTAAGCTGGCGTGACATCATTTTGGCCGTGGGTGGTACATTTTTAATTATGAAAAGTATTTTTGAAATTCACCACAAAGTAGAAGGTGATGAAAAGGAAACCGCCGTCAAAAAAGTGAGTTCGTTTAGCAAAGCCATTGTGCAAATTGTGGCTTTAGACTTGGTGTTTTCATTTGATTCTATCTTGACGGCTGTTGGCCTAACAGAAGAAATTATCTTGATGATTATTGCCGTTATCGTTTCCATTATTGTGATGATGATTTTTGCCAAAAAAATCAGTGATTTTGTCAACAAATATCCAACCATTCAGATTTTGGCGTTATCGTTTTTAATCTTGATTGGCTTTATGTTATTCGTAGAAGCCCTGCATTATCACGTGCCTAAAGGCTATATTTACTTCGCCGTATTCTTTTCGTTGATTATTGAAATGTTGAATATTCGGTTGAGGAAAAATAAAAAAAGTTAATAAGTTGTAAAATCAATATTACACTATATGAATGATCTTAAGGCTGTTCTATCATAGCAAGCGTTTTCAGATTACCATATTGTTACATTGGTTAATTGTTTTTACCTAAATATAACCCCATTTTAATTTTCCAATACGGTATTTTTTCTTCAAAATACACGTAATAGGGTTTGAGTGCTTCTTCTTCTAAATTTAATTCCTTTTTAGCTTTCAAAATGTTTTCAACTTCTGTTTTGTCTATATATTGCCACAGGTCAATTGGTTTGCCTGCTCGATGCAGTTTAATTAAATGTCCATAAATTGTAGTTTCAGTATATTCCCTCTTCTGCGCTATTTCGGCAATACTTAAACCTTCTTGATAATATTGATAAGTGATCTTTTCAGTGGGTATTTTTTTGTTTTTCTTTGTTTTCTTTTTGGACCTAGACTCCTTTTGTTCAGTAAGATAGGTTTTAATTACTGCTAAAAAACGTTGTCCGTATTTTTTGTTTTTAGCTTCGCCCACACCACTGACTTGCAAAAAATCTTTTCCGTCTTGAGGCAGTTGATTTTCCATATCTTTTAGGCTGGCATCGCTAAACACTACATAAGCTGGCACTTGCTCTTCCTGTGCAATTTGTTTTCGCAACTGGCGTAACTCATCAAATAACCCTGATGACTGTTGTTGAGGTAAATCGGTAACTTTTTGTGGTTTGGGTTGAGTTTGTAATCTTGCCAGTTTCACTTTTCGACCTTCAAACAGTATTTTTTTAGCCAACGGTGTCAATAATAATCGACCTTTTTCGTGAAAACGAATTTCAAGAATCCCCTGATTTACCATTTGGATGATGTATTGTTGAAGGTCTAACCAAGGTACGTCTTTAGCTACGCCATAAGTTTTGATGTTTTGATAGCCTTTATCATAAACCTGAGCATTTCTTGAGCCTCGCAATACATCAACTAACATAGTTATAGGCTCTTTTTGATTAAGCCGATACACTGCTGAGCATACCTTTTGAGCTAAAATAGTACCGTCAAAAAATTGAGGTGGCGTTTTGCAATTATCACAATTTCCACAATCTTCAGAAATATGCTCACCAAAATAATTCAATAGTGTAATTCGTCTACAACTCAAAGCCTCAGCAAATTGTTGCATACGTTCAAGTTTTGCCAGTTGAACTTCTTGATTTGCGGCACCATCAGCAAATTTTCTGAGTTGAACTACGTCGGCATAGCTGTAAAAAAGTAGCGTATGCGCCGGCAAACTATCACGACCACTTCGGCCAATTTCTTGGTAATAACTTTCTATATTTTTAGGCATATTGTAGTGAATGACCCAACGCACATTACTTTTGTCAATACCCATTCCGAAAGCAATGGTAGCCACTATAATTGGTGTGCGGTCGTTTACAAAATTATCTTGAATTTTACTACGTTCATCTGAATCTAAACCTGCGTGATAGGCTTGTGCATCATAACCGTAATTAACCAAATTATTAGCTAAACTTTCTGTACCTTTTTCTGCTTAAACAATAAATAATACCACTTTCATCAGGTTTGTTTTTTAAAAATTCTAAGATCTGCGGTAATCTTTTGGCACCGGGTCTGACTTCTAAATAGAGATTTGCTCTGTCAAAAGAAGCCAAATGTTTTTGGGCTGTCGAAATGTTCAACTGATTTAAAATATCATCTTGGGTTGCCGTATCGGCAGTAGCCGTAAAAGCAGCAATAGGAATGTTCGGATATTTCTCTTTTAGCTGACTTAATTCTTGGTAAGCTGGTCTAAAATCGTGACCCCAAGCCGAAATACAGTGGGCTTCGTCTATGGCAAAAAGACTAATTTGAATTGCCTTGAGATGAGGTATTAATAGTTTTAAACTTTCGGGAGCGACATATAACAGTTTGATTTTTTGTTGATGTAAATCATTTAACACCTGATTTTGAACCTCAACAGGCTGCGAGCTGTTATAGTAATTTGCAGAAATTCCGTTGGCTCGCAAGGCATCTACTTGATCTTTCATTAAAGCAATGAGCGGCGAAACTACAATTGCAGTGCCTTCAAGCATCAAAGCAGGCAATTGAAAACACAAAGATTTACCACCACCTGTTGGCATAATAGCAAGCACATCTTTTTTGTCAAGTAAATCCTGAACAATAGCCTCTTGGTTAGGTCGAAAACTATCGTAGCCGAAGTATTTTTTTAGTAAATTTAATGACTTTGCTGTTTTTTGCATTTTGTAAAATTAAAAAGTTTTTGGAATTCTTTTTGTATTCTCTCAGTAGATAATTGGTATAACAAAGCTAAGGCAAAAATGTCGCTAATTTGTCGGTTTAAAACCGTAAGACTTATGAGCAAATTAATGCTAATTTTGGATAAATAAAAACATCTTTCAACTTATGGAAAACACAGGACAAAAAATCAAAAGTATTCGTAAACAAAAAGGGTTTTCACAGGAAGAACTTGCCGATTTGGCAAAGGTTAATTTAAGAACCATACAACGCATAGAAAATGCTGAAAGCGAACCACGAGGTAAAACGCTTCAATTGATTTGCGAAGTGCTTGATATTAATATTGAAGATATTTTAGATTATGGGAAACAAACTGACCCTAACTTCTTAGTCGTATTTCATTTGTCTGTTTTGATTTTTCTTGTTATTCCAATTGGAAATATTATTCTTCCTCTTATTTTATGGATGAATAAAAAAGATAAAGTTATAGGACTTCATAATATTGGAGCCAATCTATTAAATTTTCAGATTGTTTGGACCCTTATTTCTTTTTTGTCAATCATAACATTTGCTCTATTCAAAATTATGCATTACGGAAATTATGAATATTTCTTTTTCGTTTTTGTAGGGCTTTATGTTTTGAACATTGTTTTGCCTGTAATTTTTGCTGTCAAAGCAAATAAAGGACAAACCCAAACATATTATCCTAAATTAATAAATTTTGTGAAGTAGAATCGTGTATGTATAATAAAACCACGAATGCATTAATAAATTCAAAACTGATTAGTTACATTCTTCAAAATAATTATTTATAACTAAAAAAACCTCTCAGGTCTTTGAGACCTGTGAGGTTTAAATTTGATTTTCCTACTTGTTGTTTTACAAACTTTTAATATCTGTAATACTCAGGCTTAAATGGCCCTTTAACTTCAACACCAATATAATCGGCTTGGTCTTGTTTAAGTTTTGTCAACTCTGCACCAACACGACTCAAGTGTAATTCTGCAACTTTTTCATCGAGATGTTTAGGTAGCATATAGACTTCGTTTTTATATTGGTCTTCATTTTCCCATAACTCCATTTGAGCTAAAGTTTGATTGGTAAATGAGTTACTCATCACAAAACTTGGATGACCAGTAGCACAACCTAAATTGACTAATCGACCTTCTGCTAAAAGAATAATGTCTTTACCGTCAATGGTATATTTGTCAACCTGTGGTTTGATTTCCACTTTAGGGCCATCGCTATTTTGCTTTAACCAAGCCACATCAATTTCATTGTCAAAATGACCAATATTACAAACTAAAGTTTTGTCTTTCATTGCTTTAAAGTGTTCGCCACGTACAATATCTTTATTCCCTGTTGTGGTGATTACAATATCTGCTTTGTGAAGAACAGTTTCTAAACGCTTGACTTCAAAGCCATCCATAGCGGCTTGTAGAGCACAAATCGGATCAATTTCAGTGACAGTTACAATAGAGCCTGCACCTTTAAAAGAAGCTGCAGTCCCTTTACCCACATCGCCATAACCACAAACTACAACTTGTTTTCCAGCTAACATAAGGTCAGTTGCGCGACGAATAGCATCAACAGCAGATTCGCGGCATCCGTATTTGTTGTCAAATTTAGACTTTGTTACACTATCATTAACGTTGATGGCTGGCATTGGTAAAGTGCCATTTTTCATACGTTCGTATAAGCGGTGAACGCCTGTGGTGGTTTCTTCAGAAAGTCCTTTAATGCCTTCGGCTAATTCAGGAAATTGATCTAAAACCATATTGGTTAAATCACCACCATCGTCTAAAATTAAATTTAAAGGTTGACGCTCTTCCCCAAAAAATAAGGTTTGTTCGATACACCAGTTAAACTCTTCTTCAGTCATTCCTTTCCAAGCATAAACTGCCACTCCAGCATCGGCAATGGCTGCCGCAGCGTGATCTTGAGTAGAGAAAATGTTACAAGAACTCCAAGTGACTTCAGCACCGAGTTCCACTAAAGTTTCAATAAGTACTGCTGTTTGGATGGTCATATGAAGACATCCGGCAATTCTGGCGCCTTTAAGCGGCTTCTTAGCGCCGTATTCTTCTCGTAGTGCCATTAAGCCTGGCATTTCTGCTTCGGCTAATTCAATTTCACGGCGACCCCATTCGGCCAGTGAAATATCTTTTACTTTATAAGGAACGTAATTCGTTGTTTTTGAACTCATCTTGTATATTTGTTTAAATTTTTGGCAAAATTAAACATAATCTTAATAAAACTATGCCCGTTTACAAAACAATAACAATAGATGAATCTTCAAAACTTCAAATCTGGAAAGTTGACGAGACATTAGAGCAACTCTCTAAAGGTATTGAACTTTCAGCCTATTGTCAGCAGCGTTTTGATGCTATGAAATCTGAAATGCACCAACGGGCGTTTATGAGTATTAGGCATTTACTCAAAAATTTTGGATATACAGATTTTGATTTAAACTATGATGACAAAGGCAAACCTCATCTTAAGGACGGAAAACATATTTCCATTTCACATTCTTACCATTTTACCGCAGTCATTGTTAGCGATAGAAAGGTTGGTATTGACGTGGAAAAGCAACGCGAAAAAATTAAACACATTGCACCGAAATTCACACCAATTGAAGAATACCGTTCCTTAGGTCAGCAAGATTTAATCAAAAAACTTACCATAGTTTGGGGTGCAAAAGAAGCTTTGTATAAACTGTTTGGAAAACAAGGCTTGCTATTTCTACACGATATATATGTCGTCGATTTCGATTTTAAAGCTTCCACTACAGATGCTGAAGTGACTTATCTCGGTTTAAAAAAAGAGTACCATTTAAAATTTTATGAAATTGAAGACTTTATATGTGTTTATGCTATTGAGCCTAAAAAGGAGTTTTAAAATCTTTAAAGCTTTGAAGGTTTTTATCTTTTTCAGATAAAATGAGTTTGTCTTTACCGAACTTCCAATCAATGTTTAAATTTTTATCATCCCAAATGATACCTGTATCATATTCGGGAGCATAAATATTATCTATTTTGTAAGAAAAAATTGCAGTTTCACTGAGTACTAAAAATCCATGTGCAAAGCCACGAGGCATGAAAAATTGCTTTTTATTTTGAGCGGTTAACAAAACACTTTGATGTTTCCCGAAGCTTGGAGAGTTTTTTCTTAGATCGACAGCAACATCTAAAACCTCGCCTTGAACAACTCTTACTAATTTGGCTTGTGCATATGGTGGTGTTTGAAAATGCAAGCCTCTTAATACACCTTTTTGAGATTTTGACTCATTATCTTGAACAAAATTGATATTTTGACCTATAAGCTGTGTAAATTTTTTATGATTATAACTTTCAAAAAAGTAGCCCCTTTTATCTTCAAAAACTTTAGGTTGGATAATATAGCAGCCTTCTAAACATGTTTTTTCTAAAGTCATAATTAATTGTTTTTGAGCAACCAACTACTAGATTGGATTTTATCGCCAAGACCATCTAGAAGCTTTACTCCCAATTCATTGCATATTTTAGCTTCAGGAATACTCTGATTGTCTTGATCGCCACCGTTGGCAAAAATAAACTTGTATTGATCGCCGAAGTCTTCTACAATTTTTTTAATACTCGCCTTCACAGTTCGGTCTTCATCGACAGATAAAAAGGCTTTGTCAACCGGTTTGATATTGCTTACAATTGTCATGCGCTCTTCTTCATCTTGAAACGCTTTACTGCCTTTGAGTTCTCGTTGATGATCATTATTAACAATTACAAACAACTGATCTGCATGGGCTTTAGCATTATGAAAATATTCTAAATGTCCTTTATGAATGGGGTTAAAGTAACCAGAGACTATGATTGCAGTTTTTTTCATGATTTTTATTTTACAATAGATTTTAAATAGTCGTAGTAGTTTCCTTTAAGGTTTTTGATATTCTGACGAATGTCTTTTTTTTCTATCCAAGTTTTGCTTAAGCCTATTTCTTCTAAACAAGCAATTTTTAGACCTGTTCTTTTTTCTACAGCTTTTACAAATTCTGTTGCTTCGGTAAGTGCTTCATGAGTTCCTGTGTCTAACCAGGCAAAGCCTCGACTTAAGATTTGCATTTTTAAGATGTTTTCCTTTAAATAATACTGATTAACCGATGTTATTTCAAGTTCACCTCGATCAGATGGTTTTACATTTTTGGCAACACTAATAACTGAATTAGGATAGAAATAAAGACCAACAACAGCATAATTTGACTTTGGAGTTTTTGGTTTTTCTTCTATACTGACAACATTTTTTTCTGTATCAAATTCTGCCACGCCGTATCGTTCTGGATCATTGACATAATTTCCGAAAATAACTGCTTTTTTCTCATTTTCAACAGTTTTAACAGCATTGGTCAATAGGTTTTGCAAACCAGCACCGTGAAAGATATTATCGCCTAAGACTAAGCAAACGTCATCATCGCCTATAAACTTTTCTCCAATAATAAATGCTTGTGCTAAACCATCAGGTGAAGGTTGTTCTGCATAATTTAAATTGATACCAAATTTAGAGCCATTGCCTAGTAACCTTTTAAAATTTGGTAAATCAGTTGGGGTTGAAATAACTAATATTTCTTTGATTCCTGCAAGCATTAAAACCGATAACGGATAGTATATCATCGGTTTGTCGTATATGGGCAGGAGTTGTTTTGAAGTTGCTAGAGTCAATGGATGCAACCTCGTTCCTGAACCGCCAGCTAATATGATTCCTTTCATGATATTGGAATGTTTTAAGATTTGATATTTACAAAGTTAACATTCTTAAAGACTACTTATATTGTTCGTCATAATACTTTTGGTAATCTCCGCTTGTTACATTTTTTAACCAAACTTCGTTGTTGAGGTACCAATCTATGGTTTTAGATAAACCTTCTTCAAAAGTCACTGAGGGTTTCCACCCTAATTTTTTGTTGATTTTACCTGCATCAATGGCATATCTTAAATCATGACCAGGTCTATCTTTTACAAAAGTGATGAGGTTTTTACTTTCGTCTTGTTTACGTCCTAGTTTAGTATCCATTTGTTGGCACAAAACTTTGACAAGGTCAATATTTTTCCACTCATTAAATCCACCAATATTATATGTTTCGCCAAGATTTCCTTTGTTAAAAATCAGGTCAATTGCTTGAGCATGGTCAATTACATAAAGCCAATCTCTCGTATAGTTGCCATCACCATAAACGGGTAAAGGCTTGTTATTGATTATGTTATTAATAAAAAGTGGAATTAATTTTTCTGGGAATTGATTTGGTCCATAGTTGTTAGAACAATTACTAATAACATAAGGTAGACCGTAAGTTTCACCAAAAGCTCTTACAAAATGGTCTGAGCTGGCTTTTGAGGCTGAGTATGGCGAATTAGGGTCGTAGGCGGTTTCTTCTGTGAACAGACCGGTAGAGCCAAGTGTTCCATAAACCTCGTCGGTACTGATATGATAAAACAAATGATTTTTACTACTGTTTTTCCATAAGTGATGTGCAGCATGAAGCAGGTTTAAAGTTCCCATAACATTGGTTTGCACAAACGCAAATGGATTGGTGATTGAACGATCAACATGCGATTCTGCCGCAAGATGAATTACTGAGTCAAATTGATGTTTTTCAAAAAGGGTTTTTATTTGCTTTCGATTGCAGATATCAACTTTTAAAAAAGTATAGTTGTCAGCATTTTCAATGTCTTTGAGATTTTCTAAATTACCAGCGTAGGTAAGTGCATCAAGATTATAAATGTGATCCTTAGGGTATTTATTGACAAAAAGCCTTACAACATGACTTCCAATAAATCCAGCGCCACCAGTTATGAGTATATTTCTTGATTTAGACATTTCTTTATTTTAAAAAAATTGAGTAATAAATATAAAAAATTAATAGTGTTTCCAATACCATTTGACTGCCTCTTGAAGTCCTTCTTTAAATTCGTGAGTGGGGTTATAGCCAAGTAATTTTTGAGCTTTTTCTATTGAAGCAAGAGAATGGGGGACATCGCCTTTTCGATTAGAGCCATGTTTGATTTCTATGTCTGCAATTTTAGAATCAAATTCAGACAAATACGTTTTTAGCAAATTGGCCATCTCTAATATTGTAGTTCGATCACCAACAGCGGTATTGTATACTTGATTAAGTGCGTCGTTGTTATCTGTAGTAATAGCTAAAATATTCATCTGAATAACGTTATCAATATATGTGAAATCTCTGGAAAAAGTACCATCACCGTTAATAGTAGGACTTTGGTGCTTCATTAGTTGAATCACAAATTTTGGAATAACAGCAGCATAGGCGCCATTGGGATCTTGTCTTCTACCAAAAACATTAAAATACCTTAAACCAACGCTGTCCAAATCATATATTAGCTTAAAGTTTTCGGCATATAATTCATTGACATATTTTGTGATTGCATAGGGAGATAAAGGCTTACCTATATTTTGCTCAACTTTAGGAAGCGCTTTTGAATCTCCATAAGTTGAAGAACTTGCTGCGTAAACAAAGCGCTGAACACCTTGATCTTTTGAGGCTACAAGCATATTTAGAAAACCACTAATGTTTGCATTATTAGTACGAATAGGATTTTCGATAGAGCGCGGTACAGAGCCTAATGCAGCTTGATGAAGTACAAAGTCAACGCCTTGACAAGCTGAATGGCAATCTTTTAAATTGCATATATCAGCCTCAATGAATTCAAAATTTTTGTAACCCTTTAAATTTTGAATATTACTAGGGTGGCCTGTTGCAAAATTGTCTAAGCCTTTAACTGTAATATCATGATTTAATAGAAACTCACATAAATTAGAACCGATAAACCCGGCGACACCTGTAATTAGGACTTTTTTTCCTTTAAGTTTTTCTATTTTTTCTTTTATCATTTTAGTAAATAAATTACAGTTTAAAGTTTTGCATCACTTTTGTTTCCTAAAACCCCTTTAACGTCATACACTACAGCATTAGGATTTTTAAGCTTTTCGAAATCTAAATTTTTAAACTTATCATGGGCAACACAAAGTACAATAGCATCAAACTTTTCCTGAGGAAGTTCATTGTAAGATTTAAGTTGATACTCGTGTTCAACCTCCTTTATATTAGCCCATGGGTCGTAAATGCTAACCTGAGTTTCATAATCTTTCAATTGTTTAATAACGTCTACAACTTTGGTATTACGAACATCTGGACAGTTTTCTTTAAAAGTGATGCCTAAAACTAATACTTTAGCATTTTTTACTTTCAAATCATGTTTAAGCATAAGCTTAACCACTTGGCTAGCAACATATTCTCCCATAGAGTCGTTAAGCCGTCTTCCAGCTAAAATGATTTCTGGATGATATCCAATTTCTTGAGCTTTTTGAGCCAAATAATAAGGGTCAACACCAATACAATGTCCGCCAACTAAACCAGGTTTAAAGGGCAAAAAATTCCATTTTGTTCCAGCAGCTTCAAGAACAGCATTGGTATCAATATTCATAAGGTTGAATATTTTAGCAAGTTCATTGACAAAAGCAATATTGATGTCCCGTTGGGAATTTTCAATGACTTTGGCCGCCTCAGCGACTTTTATTGATGGAGCTAGATGTGTGCCAGCTTTTATAACTTCTTTGTACAATTTGTCAACTTTTTTGCCCACAGATGGTGTAGAGCCAGAGGTAACTTTTAAGATTTTTTCTACAGTGTGTTTTTTATCGCCTGGGTTTATTCTTTCTGGTGAATACCCTACAAAAAAGTCTTCATTGTATTTTAAGCTAGAATGATTTTCTAAGATGGGTACACACTCCTCTTCGGTTGCCCCTGGATAAACAGTACTCTCATAAATGACAATATCATCTTTTTCAAGAACTTGAGCTACACTTTCGGAAGCTTTTATAAGAGGTGTTAAGATGGGGCGATTATTTTTGTCAACTGGTGTGGGGACTGTAACAATGTAGATATTACAAGATTTAATGTCTGAAAGTGATGTTGTACAAAACAAGCCTGTTCCTTCTTTGTCTATATCTTTTTTTTGAATTAAAACACGTTGTAGTATATCATCTTCAACTTCTAAAGTGTCGTCGTGTCCTGAGTTAAGCAGATCAACTCTTGATTGATTAATATCAAAACCAACAACTTTATATTTTGTAGCAAAAAGACGCGCTAAAGGGAGTCCAACATAGCCTAAACCAATGATAGCAATTTTATCAATTTTCATAATATTTTAGTTAATGTCCAAAAATATTATTTTTTATGATGAGTACAGCAAAAAACACTAATTGTTTAGTTATTAATTAAAAATAAATTTTCTGCGGAATAGAAAGAAGGTGTCACTCCATCAATGAATTGCTTGAGAAAACTCCGCATTATATATTCAATCTTTTTAGACTCGAACCTTGGACCCTCTGATTAATCCCGCACGTGCGGGACTCTAACCAACTGAGACAGTTTCCCCTTGGGGAAAAAATTAGGTTGTATAAGCTTCATAATCAGGTTTCTGCTTTTTTGTTTTTTGATAAATTTTTCAATTTTTTCCGCTTCCCCACGAGTATTGCCAGCTTCAAAAACTGCTTTCAACGCCCAAGGTCTGTATTTTGAAGTAAAGGTATTAAATTCAGAAGTATTGTGTTTCTGCAGTCGTTTCCAAGGATTTTGAGAAGAACCGACGTAATATTTATCAAATTTTTCAGAAAATAAAATGTAAACGTAAAACATTTATAAAGCAAAAAACCTAGCGCTATGCTAGGTTGTGTTTGCTCCTCCTCAAGGACTCGAACCTTGGACCCTCTGATTAACAGTCAGATGCTCTAACCAACTGAGCTAAGGAGGAATTTAACTCTTTTATTTCAATCTCACCAGCTCCTCTGATTAATCCCGTATGTACGGGACTCTAACCAACTGAGCTAAGGAGGAATTTAACTCTTTCATTTCAATCTCACCAGCTCCTCTGATTAATCCCGTATGTACGGGGCTCTAACCAACTGAGCTAAGGAGGAATTTAACACTTTCATTTCAATCTAACCAGCTCCTCTGATTAATCCCGGATGTACGGGAGTCTAACCAACTGAGCTAAGGAGG